>NZ_DATNPA010000077.1:0-3374 GCF_036703385.1 Allocoleopsis sp.
TGCTAGCGTGCCAGTACACTTAAATAATTTGTTTCAAGAAGCCTTAGCAGAGGTCAACAAATCAACATTAAAGAATAAGGGGAAAAAGAAGCAAAAGACAGGGCGGGGCTTTCAATAAACTTGACCAAAGCTTGGTAGGATTCTCTTTGCAGTTTCATGCCAGCTTATCCCAATGCCTGCTGCCGTTGTTACCATAAACATTACTGAAAATCAACACCATCTGCTCATTCAAAAGCCTGTATCAGGGCTATCTCTCCAAGGACACCTCAAAGTGCCAGGGGATAAATCTATCTCCCACCGTGCTTTAATGTTGGGAGCGATCGCCCAAGGAGAGACCCAGATTCAGGGGCTCCTCTTGGGTGAAGACCCTCGCAGCACAGCTATGTGTTTTCGGGCAATGGGCGCTCAAATCTCGGAACTGAACACAGAACAGGTCATTGTTAAGGGTATAGGATTGGGACAGTTGCAAGAACCAATGGATGTCCTTGATGCAGGCAACTCTGGAACTACGCTGCGGCTGATGTTGGGGCTTTTGGCCTCTCATCCCGAACGATTTTTCACTGTAACCGGTGACAGTTCACTGCGATCGCGTCCGATGTCTCGTGTTGTCCAACCCTTACAGCAAATGGGCGCAAAAATCTGGGGGCGTCAGGGAGCAACTCTTGCTCCCCTAGCTATTCAAGGGCAACAACTACAACCGATTCATTACCATTCTCCCATCGCCTCAGCCCAAGTTAAGTCCTGTATCCTCCTGGCGGGTTTAATGGCAGAAGGAAGAACCACTGTTACTGAACCCGCCCTCTCCCGTGACCACAGTGAACGGATGCTAAAAGCGTTCGGTGCACAGCTCAGCGTTGACCCGGACACCAACAGTGTCACGGTTACAGGCCCCGCTCAATTGCAAGGGCAAACGGTCATTGTTCCTGGTGATATTAGCTCAGCGGCCTTTTGGCTGGTTGCTGGTGCCATTGTGCCTGGTTCAGAAGTGCTCATCGAAAATATCGGCGTTAACCCTACGCGCACAGGCGTTTTAGAAGCGCTAGCAATGATGGGAGCTGACATCGAGCTAGAAAATCAGCGAGTCGTAGCCGGAGAGCCTGTGGCAGACTTACGGGTACGACATGGACGGCTCAAAGGGTGCAAAATTACAGGTAATTTGATTCCCCGTTTAATTGATGAGATTCCAATTTTGGCAGTTGCAGCTGCTTTCGCCGAAGGAACGACCCTGATTCAGGATGCAGCGGAACTGCGAGTTAAAGAAAGCGATCGCATTGCTGTTATGGCATCCCAGTTGAACCGCATGGGTGCCCGTGTTACCGAATTACCGGATGGTCTGGAAATTATCGGCGGTACTCCTTTAGTCGGAACTGAGGTGGATAGTCATACCGATCACCGAATTGCGATGAGTCTTGCGATCGCCGCACTCAATGCTACTGGCACAACCACTATTAAGGGTGCCGAAGCCGCTGCTATCTCTTATCCTGATTTTACGACCACCTTACAGCAACTTTGTCGTCAATAACTGGGTAGTCAATGATCATTTGGCTGACCGATGCGATCATTGAGGGTCTGCGTTAAATCTAAATCGCCCTTGATTCTGGCTGGGTCTGAGGACACCAACCCACTGACAGATGTTGGATTGGAATCTCAATCACAAATTCTGTCCCCTCGCCAGGGGAGGAAATGCATACCAGCCGACCATGATGTTTTTCTTCTGTAATCTGACGACTGATAGACAAGCCCAAGCCAGTACCTTTGCCCACTGGCTTTGTGGTAAACATAGGCTCGAATAACCGCTGCTGAACCTCTGGTGTGATACCAGAACCATTGTCAATAATCCGAATCACTACAAAGTCACCCTCATGCACTTCAGTGCGAATCCAAATCTTAGGTGTTAGCGATGCGGCTTCATAGGAATTTTCCTCTCCCTCAACCAAACAAACGTCAATTTCCTCTTCCAAGGCATCAATGGCGTTGGCGAGGATATTAATAAACACCTGGTTAAGTTGTCCGGGATAGCACTCTACTGGAGGCAAGTTATCATACTCTTTAATCACCTCAATCGCAGGGCGATCGCCACTAGCTTTCAGTCGATGCTGTAAAATTAACAGCGCACTATCGATGCCTTCGTGAATATTGACGGGCACCAAAGCCAATGCATCCAAGCGGGAGAAGTTGCGTAGGGACGCGGAGATATTGAAAAGGCTCTGGGCCCCCACTTTCATCGAGTCGAGAATTTTGGGCAGATCTTCAAGCAGGAACTCTAAATCAACGGAGTCCGACTCCTCTTGAATTTCGGCAGGAGGAGTGGGAAAATGCTTCTGATAAAGGCGCAAGATTTTAATAATGTCAAAAATGTATTCTTTAGTGGGGGTGTAATTGCTGAATATAAAGCTGACTGGATTACTAATTTCGTGAGCTACGCCAGCTACTAACTGACCGAGGCTGGCTAGTTTTTCACGTTGAACCAGTTGAACTTGAGCTTGTTTGAGGTCATCTAGAGCTTTAGAAAGTTCAGTCGTTCGCTCCATCACCCGTTTTTCTAACTCAATATTGAGCTTGTGCAACGCGGCTTCTGCTGTGGTACGCGCTTCGATTTCCTGTTTCAACAGCACATTTTGCTCTGCGAGTGTCTTAGTCAAGGAACGCAGTCTCAAGTGCAGCTTTACCCTGGCTAGCACCTCCTCTTGTTGAAACGGCTTAGTAATGTAATCCACTGATCCCAAAGAAAGACCTTTGACCTTCTCTTCTGTATCGGCAAGGGCGGTCATGAAAATCACAGGGATGTCGTGTGTTGAGGCATTTTCCTTTAGCTGTCGGCAAGTTTCAAATCCGTCAATTCCTGGTAACAATACATCCAACAAAATCAGATCGGGGAGTTCGTATGCAACCTGTTCAATGGCACTTTCGCCATCAGTTGCCACCGCAATTTCAAAGCCAGCACTGCTCAAGGCATCCGATAGCACTTCCAAATTTTCGGGAGTATCATCAACTATTAAAATGAAGCCTAATTCTGAGCTGTGCGTCATTTTTTTGTCCTGTGTTTAAAAACTCTTAAAGCGGCGCGGTAAGTGACAGACTCCTCGCTGACTGTATTAAGCTAACTGAGCAATCTATATTGTTTGATAAATTCTCGAATTTTTTTGACCTGAAAATTTTTAGCTAATTGACGTATTTCTTTGACAAAAGGAACAAATTTATCATCCAATTGTTCAATTCTCTCCACTTCTTCCAGAAGGGTTTTGACGCGACCTTTCATCGCTAAATCAAACAGAAGGGCGACTTCCTCTGCCGGAGGTGGCACAAGTTCGGCAGTCTGCAAGGAGTTTTCTAGAGCGTGGAGTCCTTCCCGTACCCCCAAGAGTGAGTGAAAT
>NZ_DATNPA010000078.1:0-14678 GCF_036703385.1 Allocoleopsis sp.
TTAAGGAAATATATGGGTATACAGGACAGGTTCATGTGGTTCCTTACCACAATCTCCTGTTCTTCCCAGAACCAATTCCCCTTCCTCCTAGTCCACCTTGGAAGATTGGTTTTATTGGTCGCCTGGATATCAAGCAGAAGAATTTGGATACCCTGTTGCAAGCCCTAGTACCTGTAGTTCAAGAATGTCAGCAGGTTGAGTTACATCTTTACGGTCGAGGGCCAGACCAAACTCAACTGGAGGCGTTAGCGATAAGTCTCGGTATCCAAGAGCAGGTTGTATTTCACGGTGCCTATGACCACCGCAAAGATTTAAGTCAAATAATGGCTAATTGTCATTTCTTTGTCTATCCCTCACGTTTTGAAGGTGGTCCCTGCTTTACCCTCCTGGAACTAATGCAAGCTGGACGCTTTTGTGTTGCTGCTCCTGTGGGAGGAATTCCTGATCTATACGAGGGCTTTCCGGAAGTAGGGTTATTGGTCTCTCCCGATAATCCCTCTGAACTGAGTCAGAGGATGCTCACTGCTCTAGAACGGGTGGCGAACGGGGCAATCAGTGGGCATAAGATACGCGATCGCTATTTTGACGGATTTGATATGGCATCTGCACACCGCGCCTGGACTTCAATCTTTGGGGCTGTGCGATCGCACTGAAGTGCAAGAACCTTAGAATAAACCTGGAAAATTTTCATGAAAACAGATCCATTTGCTATTAAGCAATATCCAAAGTGGCATCCTATCAGGCTAGCTTTCACGGCTAAAGCAAGACTGATCGAACGGGAAGCTAGAGAAAATTTTCACAAGTATGCCTTACCGGAAAAAAATATTTCAACTCTTCCACCTACTCCTAATGCAGATTGGTCGAATACGGCTGTTACGCCTTCACAAATGCAGCATCTACTGTATGCTCTCTCAATGACTGAGCATTTAACTGATACGGTAATTGTCGAGGTGGGGTGTTTTCGAGGTATTACTACACAATATTTGGCAAGAGCAACCTCTCGAAAGCTAATAGCTGTCGATCCGTTTATTGGCTATGGCGGAAGTGAGGAAGACTATCAACATTTCAAGAATAATATTGCTGGACTGAGTAATGTAGTTCACGAGCGAAAGACTTCAGGAGAAGCCGCTAGAACTTGGCAATACGGCCCTGTCAGTCTGATTTTCATCGATGCATTGCACGACTACGCAAACACGGCTTTTGATATCGAAGCATGGTCAGCATTGACTATTAAGGGGGCGGTCTTAGCAATGCATGATACGGATCGAGTTGAATTTGCTGGCACGAGGAAGGCTGTCTTTGAAGCTTACAAGAGAACAGGATTAGACTTATTGGCTCATCCAGATAATTTAACTTTATTGTGTAAATTAAATAACGATGTATCCTGAAAAACTATTAATTCCTCTTTACAGGAACCTTCTCCGCCTATCTTCGGGAAGAGGAGCACACATGCTGGCAAAGGTAGATGCATCTTTGTTGAACTTTCAGAGAGAAATTTCTATCAACTCTGATGGGAGTGTTTCAATTCTATTACCGCCCAATCCCCACTTTTTAGGCTACCTACTCAAGGTTCACGAACCGCACGTAAGTCAGGCTATTACCAGACTTTTAAACAACGGTGATGTCGTTGTAGACGTTGGTGCTAACATCGGTTATTTTTCGGCCTGGGCAGTAGCGGCTGTAGGAAAACAAGGTCAAGTTTTCTGCCTTGAACCAGAAATCCAGAATTTTAAAAATCTTAAAACAAATTGCGATTGGCTAAAGAATAGAGGATTTAATTGTTTTGCCTATCAATTAGGTGCCAGTTCAAATAACGGAAAAGCCGAACTCAGGATTCATCGTCATAGTACTTATCATTCTATTGAAGATGAATATCACAACCTAGACAAGGTTGAGAGGATGGAAACTATCAACCTTGTCAGGCTAGATGAATGGGCTAAATCACAAGAAATCCACAAAATTTCTTTACTCAAGATTGATACTGAAGGGCATGAGCCAAAAGTTTTGGAGGGTGCTAGCAGACTGTATGAATCCAGAGCGGTTAATTATACACTTCTGGAATGCCGTTCTGAGTACATATCCAGTTATGTCGATAACTTCTGTAAAGAATTTAATTTATATCAGTTAGTTTGGGATGGGTATCAGTGGCATGACTCTACACAACAATCTTTGAACTCTAAGGCAGAGTGTCTGCTGTCCGTTCAACCAGTCTCTCCTGGGTCATTATGTTAATTCCTTCAAAGAAAGGCAGTTTCCATCTTAGTAAAACACGAGTTGCCATGTCAATGATTGGACAGTCAATAGTTCTCCAGAAGCTAGGTACATCAGCTTGAAATACTAACCATACTTTCAGATGAAACTCTGTTGGCTAATCCCTGATGATCGAGGTGGTGGAATCGCCTCTGTCGCTTTATCTTGTTGTCGGCAAGCTGCCAAAGCTGGACATAAGACAACACTGCTCATGCTTCTTGCACCCACTGGCTGGATAGGTACTGGTCATAATTTTCGAGTATCGTCTTTAGAGTTGAGCGATTCGGCTCAAAAAGCACCAGAAGCCCTACTGCAATGGCTAGAGGAGAATCCACAGGATGTACTGTTTTTAAATGGCTGCGGGCAAGCTGATATTATCATTCCCTATTTGCCTCCCAGTATTAAGTGTGTTTACGTTGTCCATGACACTGCTCCTCGGTACTGGCAGACAGCTATCAGTGAAGAAGATAATTTAGAGTCCATATTTGCTATCTCTGAGACTGTAGGTAGTAAGTTCCGAAGCCAATTAAAACAGACCACAAAACTGTCTGTGATTCTCAATGGCTGTGTTTTCCCTGAGCGATCTGAACCAAATAGTACCCGACAAAATGAACTGATATTTTTAGGGGGAGATAATCCTACCAAGGGCGCATTTGATGCCATCGATCTATGGAAAAAGCTAGTTAAACTTGGGTTTCCTGGAAAGCTGCACTGGTTCGGTCATGTGACGCCAGAGTTTAGAGCTAGGATTGAGCAACTGCAAAATTCTGAACGCATTCACGTTTATGGTCGCGTCAAACGTGAACTCATCTTTTCTGCTGCTGCATCAGCCAAGGTTCTGCTCATGCTGAGTCGCGTTGAACCATTTGGCATGGCTACGATTGAGGCGATGAGTATGGGATGTATACCAGTAGCTTGGGATATTGACACTGGCACTCAGGAAATAGTTACGGCAAACAAAACGGGGCTATTTGCACCATTAGGAAATACGCAAATTTTAGCCCATAAAGTTCTGGACGCTTGTGAGAATTATCACGCTTTTAGTGCTGCGGTCATTAAACACGCACGAGCGAATTTTGACGAAGCTGTGATGTGGACAGGCTACGAATCTCTTATTAATCGAATTTCCAAACTTCAGCCAATTGAAAGGAGTAAGAGAGGTGAGAAACCAACAGCTTATCAACCTCCCACTCCGCGTTTTCAGGTTTTGCCTACTTCAGTTCGTTCGGCGATTAGAGAGTTTGTTGGGCAGTACCCTCGCCTCGGCTATTGGTTGCGTGACCTTCGTGGTTGGTAGATTATGAGCAAACTAAGTTTTCTGTTTCTAGCTGCTAATTCTCCTTGGGTTTATGCCCTGGTAGAAGCTCTCGCTAAACGCCATCCTACTTATGCTAGCCGCTTCTATGATTGGCTGAACTACTATCGTCTACGACCTACCTGGCCTAGTACGACTTCGTCCTCTCTTCTACAAAGGTCAATGAACGTATTTCCTCCAGGCTATGCTGGGCAACTAGAAGCGCTATTTCGACCTTACTTACAGCAGCTCATAAAGCAGTGGTGTCAGCAACTCCAACAGCCTCTAGGTAAACATCCTTGGGTAGTAGCTCCCTATCCTTATCTCGCCCCGTGGGTACGCAAAGTGCCTAACGAGCAGCTAATTTATTACAACTATGATGACTATCTGCTCTATCGCTCTTCCGGCCAACAGAAAATCTTAGAGCAAGAGGATGAATTAATTGAACGTGCTGCTGTCACGCTCTGCTCTTCCAAGTCGCAAGCGATAACTCTTCGGAAACGTCATCCTGCTCAGGCATCTCGCATCTACCACTTTCCGCACGGGGTTGTAGATTCCTACTTGAATCCCCAACCAGAAAATCCTCCTGAGCCTCTGACTGTTGGTTATGTTGGAAACTTAATTCATCGCATGGACTGGCAGTTAATTTACCAAGTAGTACAGGCTTGTTCGGAAATAACTTTTGTTTTTGTCGGTGGTCTTGATGGCTTTGTTAGAGGTATCAGCGACCAAGCTTGGCAAGCCTACCGTGAGGCAGTGCTAGCACTACCAAATGTCCGCCACATAGGTCAAGTGCCCCAAGCGCAGGTGGCGCAGTATTACTGGTCTTTTGCAGTGAATTGGATGCCTTATGCAGTCGATCACCCCTTTAACCAAGCAGCCTGCCCCACCAAAATTATGGATGGCATCGCGAGTGCCCGCCCCTTCCTGAGTAGCGACATCCCGGAGTGTCGTCTATATCCTGAGTGGATTACCATTTTTCATTCGGCAGAAGAAGCGATCGCCCTTATCCGCAAGCAGCTAGCTCTTGAAGGAACACCAGAAGCTCACCAGAAGCGTGTAAAGCAATTGGAATTTGCCCGCCAGCACACCTGGCAAAGCCGCGCTCAGACCCTTGAGAGCTGGCTATCTCAATCCTTGCTTGAGTAGTTTTCAGTAGTTTTTTCCTCAAAATTCCTGGATTCTTACTGGCTCTGCTGTAAAGGTTATACGAACCCATCTGAAACTATTATGACAGTACCTTTTGTTCAGGCATTACTTCCTAACCACAGCATTCCCTTACCAATCTTAAATGGACCTTTCCGAGGAGCAAGGATTCACCTTAATCCTCGATGTTCTCTGCGTAAAGTTTTCGGTATTTACGAACATGAGCTAAATGGATGGATAGAAACTGTATTGCCTCGCGTTAACACAGTCTTAGATGTTGGTGCTAATGATGGCTACTTTACCTTTGGTTGCGCTGCGGCATTTCGTCGTCTAGGGAAATCAGCAAAAATTATTGCCTTCGAGCCATTGAAGCAGCATATTGAAGAGTTACAAATTAGTGTTGAAAACCAGCCGCAAGATCAAATTCAATTTTCTCTGCACAATTGTTTAGTGGGAGCTGAGGTGAAATCTGGAATGATGACGCTAGATGCGTTAAGCGAAGCTATCCCAAAGGAAACCAAACACCGGATAGATACTTCCTACACACAAGATAATGCACTGATTAAAATTGATGTAGAAGGAGCTGAACTAGAAGTTATCGAAGGTGCTTCTTTATGGTTAAACCCTGCAAACTACTTTTTGATTGAGGTTCACCATGAATCTTTTTTGGAGATACTGACCCAGAAGTTTTTGGCTCACGGTATCAAACTTAAACAAGTGAACCAACAACCATTACCTCTCATTGGCAGGGAAATGAGGTCAGAGTTGAATTGGTGGCTTGTATCAGACATATCCTGAGCTGTACTTGGTCTTCTTGTTTTTTATATTGATATGAGTCAGTATGTTTGTGCATTTCGAGGGCGTCGAGACAATTACCAAATTCCCATCGCCCTAGCTGAAAAGGGATTACTAGATCAGTTTATTACGGATTTTTATGCTGTAAAGCCTCTTCATCGATTAGCTCCAATCTTACCTAAAACCTGGCAAAGTAAACTGGCTTTTCGAGCAGAAAGCAGTATTCCTACTGAGCTAGTGAGGTGTTTGTGGAATACTACTCTACTGGAGCATACCCGTCATTATCTAGGCTTCTCTCGTAGCGCTACGTACTCTTGGCTTGACCAACATTTTGCCCATGCAGCGGCGTTACAGGCACAGAAAACCACAAGCAACTTACTGCTCTACACACCCTATGCCTGGGAAGCTTTTCTAGCTCCCTATCGTCATAATCCGCGTAAAATTTTGTTTGAATTTCATCCCCACCCAGAATTTCAAGCTCGCTTGTTAACAGAAGACTTAAAACGCTTCCCCTTTGTACAACAGTCCTATCAAGACGAGACTGGTAACCACTTACCATCCCAACTGCAAGTTAGAGTTAGAGACTGTTGGAAGCAGGCAGATATGATTTTGTGTGCCAGCAGTTTCACTCGAAAAACTCTAATAGCAGCTGGAGCAGAACCTAGTTTCTGTCAGGTGATTCCTTACGGTATCGACTTGCCTACCCCCCCGTTTAAAGAGCCTAAAATAGACAGTTTTCAAGTTCTTTTTGTAGGTTCTGGAGTTCAGCGCAAAGGTTTGCACCACCTACTTTATGCATGGCGTCAAGCCCATCTCCCTAAAGAGAGCCTGCTAACACTGGTTTGCAGAAACCTAGATCCGGGCATAGAGTTCCTTATCCATGAAACTCCCCAAGTCCGTTTAATTCGAGGCACCGATGTACAAAACCTACGAAACCTCTATAACAGTAGTTCTCTTTTCGTCATGCCCTCTCTTATAGAAGGGTTTGGTCAAGTCTTTCTAGAATCTCTTAGTTATGGTTGTCCTGTACTTGGCACAGTTAACACTTGCCTCCCTGACTTAGGTGGAGAGGAAGACGGTATTTTTCTTACAGAAGTAGGTAATTTAGACCAGCTTACCTATCAACTTAAGTATTTAGCCGACAGGTTATCTTCAAATCCTGAACTCCGCCAAAAAGCTCGGTCTTGTGCTGAACGTTTTTCATGGAAAAGTTTTCGGTATAAACTTTGTAGTGTCCTATGAATAACCTGGAAACTACCGAGCGTTGTTTCCATATTTTGTTGTTTGGTATGACTGGAAAAACAAACGCAAAAGCTATATTTGGTGCTAACCAATTTTGATTAAAACTTCTTCTGTATAACTTTGTCTATAGCTATGAATAGTCGTATTAAAAATAATGCTAAATTTTTATTTTTTTTCTTGCCTGCTGGATTTATACTTGGATTGTTTGTAGAAGATTCTATTAATTATGTTTTAACTTATTATTCTTACCTCCCTCTTTTTTATATCTTACTATTTATTGTGTTGATTTCGTTGGTATTTGAAGCTTTATTTAGAAGAAAAAAAACTTGGGTATTACCAGCTCTTATTATTTATGCCACTGTAGCTATGTGGTACTTAACTGAAGCTATTTATACTCCAGACTATTTAACTGATTTTTCTAACGAAATTCAAGAAAATGCCTATTTACAAATAATCTTTTTCTTGGGTTGTTTCAGGTTTTTATTACCTCAAATAACTTACAAAGTGATTCATTTTAATAAATCAGACCCAAAAATATCAATTAAACCTTTTTTAAATCCAAAACAAATTTTATTCTATATCTCAATCATTTGGCTAGGTTTGCTACTGTTTGGAATCAGCCGTATGAATGGAGATATTTTCGCTGCTCTGTTTCCGATTAACGCTCGTGCTGGTATAAATATGTGGGGAAGAGGAGCAGGTGCTTCTGCTGGATCTAGTGGATTTATAATTTCATCAGCTGCCTATATTTACTTATTAGTATGCTCTTTCTTTGGCATTCTTTTAACAGTACAAACAACCAATAATGCAAAGATTATTAATGTATTGCTAATTTTAATTTCTTGGCCATACTTTATCTTTCTGGGAGCGCGTAATCAATTTCTAGCACTTGCTATGCCTGCTTACTTTAGTTATATCCTGTTATCTAAGCAAAAATTATGGATTAAAATTTTAATAACAATAGTTGCATTCCTGGCTTTGAATTATTTATTTACCTTAATAATCGCCTATCGTGATGTTGGTTTCAGTTCAGTTCTTAGCGGAACCAGTTCTGGTACAGTTGCTCAATCAGAGCAAAAACACTATGGATTGAATATGTTTCAGGAACTCTGCTTTATCAACCGCTTTTACCAGAACGGAACTCTGCATAGTCAATATGGTGCCGATTATATCGCACAATTTCTCAACTTCGTTCCGCGTGCAATTTGGCCTAACAAGCCTCTTCTTGGTATCGACTATGCTATAGCGCGAGGCTTTGGCACCAATCGTACTGATATTGGGGTTACCACCACTGTATCAACTGGCTTGATAGGACAAGGAATTGTCAATTTTGGCCCTTATTTTGGCTCATTAGCTCCTGCTTTATTATTGGCATTATGGGCTGGTTTTTTGGCTAGACTCTGGAGCCAACGCTATTCCGCTCTTCGACTTTGTTTATTTCTAGTTGGACTCGGCACTACTTTCAACCTTGGAAGAGAAATAACTTTGCTTGTTCTCTGGCCAATGGTTTTTGGTTATGCTTTAGTTCGCATTATAGAAAATCTGAATAGAAAGAAATTACCAAAAATTAGCAGCCATTATTACTAACATGAAAAGTTATAAAAAATGTAAGGTATACGAATTTATATAATTTAATTATGACTTTTATATTTAGCCATTTATAAGTATGCTGTTACAGCAATACTATTATTTATTTAAAGAAATTAAAGTCCAGTAAGGGGAATTACCATGCAACGTTGGTATCAAATTTCAAAAGATCCTAATTCACAAGCTTCTATGCAAGCTCGTAAAAATATGCTTGTTGCAGCTAGAACAAAAACTTCAATTCTGAATCGAGTTGATTACTTCTGTGAAATGGCTAGAGGTAAGGATATTCTTGATGTCGGGGTTGTAGATCATACAATTGAATTGACAGACAGCCCAGATTGGTTGCATGGAAAATTATGTCAAGCTGCAAAAACTTGTTTGGGTGTTGATATTCTGGAAGAAGAAGTCAATAAATTAAAGCGCAAAGGCTTTAATCTAATATGTACTGATATTACGGAAAAACCGCTCAATCAAACTTTTGATTTAATAATTTGTGGCGATATCATAGAACATTTGGATCAACCTGGATATTTATTAGCTAGTGCGGCTCAAATGCTCAGACCCTTTGGCAAAATACTTTTGTCGGTACCTAACCCTTGGTACATCAACGTTCTTCTTAAAAATACTTTTAATGGTTCGCCCTACCTTGACAATGTAGATCACGTTTCCTGGTTTGACCCTTGCACTCTTTGTGAACTGGGTCAGCGTCATGGATTAGCTTTGAATAATTTTGTAGGAGTTGCTGTTCAGGAACCATCAAAGCTGCCTACACAATTGTTTTTTAACCTTTCTCCATTTTTCATTCGTTTAGGTCTACGACCAGAGCTTTTTTGTAAAACAGTAATTTATGAATTTGTATTAGGAGATGAATATGAAAAAACGTTTGCTTCTTATTAGTTCTAATTCTAGTGGACGAGGCGGCGGTGAACGATATTTGGTATATCTCACTCAAGGCTTACGTCTACTTGAGTGTGAGGTACATGTATTACTCTCGAATGTGAGTTACATGGATAATTGGGTTAAAGTACTTACTGCCGAAGGAGCACAGGTGCATCGTAGGGAGCTAATAGGATTGCGCTCTCGACCTTTGCGGTTTGTGCAGTCCATCAGCGATAAAAAGCAACAGCTCAAAATAGCTGAGGTATGTAAAGAAGTTGCTCCAGATGCCATTTTAGTCAATCAACAATATGACGAAGATGGTCTTGATTACTTAGCAGGTGCTCTAATGTCAGGTGTTGCTCCTGTTGGAGGCACAATGCATATGCCAATGACGGCAGATAAAGATAAACGACCTTTAGGTAGATGGCGAGGTAAGTTGCTTCATCATTGGTATGAAAAACATCCCTATTCTTTAATTTTTGTCTCTGAGGGGAGTCAGAGAGAGTTTGAAAGCTATTACAAATATCCCCGTCCGACAAACGTGGTTCACTATGGTTGCCCATTTCCAGAAAGCCACCCTCTTCTAAAACTTAGTACATCTAATCTATGTCTACCCAAAGATTGGACGGATAATCGACCAGTGATAGGTTTTGTGGGACAGTTTGTAAGCCAGAAAAATTTGCAACTATTGGTGGATGGGTGGCAGTGGGCTATAAAACAAGGTGTAGAAACTCGTTTACTACTAGTAGGTGATGGTCCAGAACGAGATGCTCTAGAGAAACGTTTAATAAACAATGCTCCGAGAAATACATGGCATATTACAGGTTGGACTGAGCAGGCGGAAAAATATCTGTCTGTAGTCGATATCTATGCTATGACCAGTCATTTTGAAGGTTTACCACTTGCGTTAATAGAGGCAGTTGGTAGGGGCTTACCTGCGATTATTACTAACTTTAACGGTGCATCGGATGTTGCTAAACGTGCTACCTGGGTAACCGTGATTCAGCATAACCGTCCTGACTCTGTTGGTAGAGCAATTATAGAAGTAAGTAACACATTTTCTTCCCTAAAACAACAAGCAATAGAAAGTAAAAAAGTTTTTCAAAATTATTTTTTAGTTCAACGAATGGCCAGCGATACCCTAGCGGTTTTTGGGATTAATTAGGTACAAAATTATGCATATAGTTGTTATATTTATCAATATTGGAGGATATCATGCTGCGCGGTTACAGGCTGCTTACTCAGCCTGTGAGGCTCAAGGATGGAAATTCACAGCCATCCAAGTTACTGATGATACTCTTGAGCATTCTTGGGGAAGTTTTATCAGCAATATCTCGGTGCCTGTAGAAACGTTACTACCTGTTTCATCGAAATATTCTAATATCCGTAAAGATGTATTTTCTTCAGTGGCTAACGAAGCTCTGAAGCAGTGCCTAAATCAATTGAAACCTAATGCTGTTTTTTTGCCTGGTTGGTCTTTCCCCTTTGCCCGTGAAGGGCTAAGGTGGTGCCAGCAGTATAAAGCTCTTCCCATTTTGATGTCAGAGAGTAAAGAGGATGATGCAACCCGATCTTGGTGGCGAGAAACTGTTAAAAACTGGATTTTAAAACGCTACAAAGCTGCATTAGTTGGTGGACAAGTACACAAGCGCTATTTGATTAAATTGGGTATGCCTGCTGAGTCCATCTTCTTGGGCTATGACGTAGTCGGCAATGATTTTCTCCACCCTGACAATATTAAATCTATTCCCAGTCCTCTTGAGAAACCTTACTTCTTGGCAATCAATCGCTTTGTACCCAAAAAAAATCTTTTGTTTCTCCTGTCATCCTACGCGGCCTATCGCCATGTAGCTGGTGCTAAGGCATGGGATTTAGTCCTTTCTGGTGACGGTCAGCAGCGTCCAGAAATGGAACAACAGATTACTGAACTTGGCTTAAAAGATGTTGTCCACTTACCCGGATTTCTCCAACAAGATGAACTACTGCCTTACTTTGCTCATGCTAAATGCTTTATTCATGCTAGCATCCAAGAACAGTGGGGGCTGGTGGTCAATGAAGCAATGGCAGCTGCTTTGCCCGTGCTAGTCTCGAACCGTTGTGGCTGTTTTGAAGACTTAGTAATAGAAGGTATCAACGGTTTTGGCTTCGACCCGGAAAATAGTCAACAGCTGGCAGATTTAATGCTCAAAGTCAGTTCAGGAGAGATTGACTTAGCAAAGATGGGTCATGCCGCACTTGAGCACATCCAAAAGTTCTCCCCCGACTACTTTGCCCAAGGTTTAATGCAAGCAGTTGAGTATGCCTTAGCGCATCGTTAGTATCTCTTTTAAAGTAGCCACTGCGCCTGCTTCCAGCCTAACTAAGATCGGTCAGTTGATATCCGGATGACGCTAGAGAACCTAGTAGAGGTTTATATGAGTACATCTTTGTTGCACTCTGCATGAGGATTTTAATCGTCATCCCTGCCCTTGGAGCTGTTTATGGTGGTCCTTCCAAATGTGTCGTTGAGCTAGCTCAAGCACTCGGTAATTTAGGCATCACTGTTGACATCGTAACCACCAACGCCAACGGTTCTACTAATCTAGATTTCCCGCTTCAGACCTGGATTGCTGAAAAATCTTACCGGGTTAAATACTTTCCCCACTGGGGGCTAAGTGACTACAAAATTAGCTTGTCTTTAACCAGATGGTTATTCCAGCATGTAGCAGATTATGACTTGGTACACACCAACGCTATTTTCTCCTATTCTGTTTTGCCTGCTCACTGGGCTTGCCAACTGCACCGAGTTCCTTATGTCATGACCCCTCACGGCATGTTAGACCCTTGGGCGCTATCCTACAAAGCTTGGAAAAAACACTTCTACTACACCCTATTTGAGAAGCCTGCTCTTGAGCGTGCCAGCGCTATCCAAATGCTGGCATCTTCTGAGGCACAGTGTGCTAAACCTCTTAATCTTCAGTCTCCCTTGGTTATTGTTCCCAATGGAATTCACCGTCAAGACTTTGAGACATTACCAGACCCAGAGCTTTTTTACCAACAGTTTCCTGATACTCGCAATAAAAAGCTGATTCTGTTTCTAGGTCGAGTTGATCCAAAGAAAGGATTAGACTTACTTGCTGTTGCCTTTGCTAAAGTATATGCTCAGTTCCCTCAGACGCATCTAGTCGTTGCGGGACAAGACAACATTGGATTTCTTCCAACTGCTCAAAGCTACTTTGCTGAGAGAGGATGCCTCGATGCTGTCACCTTCACTGGTATGCTCACTGGCTCCCTCAAATATGCGGCTCTTGCTGCCGCCAGTGTATACGTTGCGCCTTCCTACTCCGAAGGCTTCAGTATGTCTGTCTTAGAAGGTATGGCATCCGGATTGCCTTGTGTCATCACCACTGGCTGTAATTTTCCTGAAGCAGCAATGGCTCAAGCGGCTCATGTCGTTAACCTCGATACTGAGGAACTTGCCAATGCCTTGATTGAGTGCTTGAGACATCCTCAGCAAGCCAAAGAAATGGGCGATCGCGCACGTCAGCTAATTTTTGAACAATATACATGGGATCAGATTGCATTAAATCTGAGCAAGGTATACACGTCGATTCTTAAGCAAGAGCCTATTTACGGCTAACTCCAATCCTAAAAAATCTACAGGAATGCTTGTCTCAATTTAAGAATTAAAAAACTTTTTAAAAAAGCAAATTTATCGAACATAAAATCCGGATATTTATCAGTATTCTGGTATGTATTGGTGTAGCCATCTAAAAGTGAAATGCACTCAATGCTTGAAGAAGTAACTCCTCTCATTCTCACATTGAATGAATCTCATAATATAGACCGAACACTTGAGCATCTGACTTGGGCAAAAAGAATTATCGTCATTGATAGCTACAGTACAGACAAAACTCTAGAAATCTTGGAATCCTATCCTCAAGTCCAAATATTTCAGCGGGAATTCGATACTCACGCGAACCAATGGAACTACGGTTTACAGCAAGTGAAGACAGGCTGGATACTCTCACTGGATGCAGACTACATACTCACTGATGAATTGATTGTAGAAATTGATGCTCTACAAAAAGACTCGCTAGTCGATGGTTACTTTGCCCCGTTTAAATATTGTGTTTTTGGCAAACCGCTTCGCGGGACATTGCTGCCACCTCGTGAAGTCCTATTCAGAAAAGAAAAAGCAGTTTATTTAGATGATGGACATACACAGCGCCTGCGTGTAAATGGAAAGTCTGGTATGCTTTCCTCCTATATCTACCATGACGATCGCAAGCCTCTGAGTCGATGGCTATGGGCGCAAGACCGATACATGGTTATTGAAACCAAGAAATTACTGGAGACACCGGATAGCGAACTGAGTTTTGGCGATCGCATCCGGCAGCAAAAAATCCTGGCTCCTTTCGTCATCTTTTTCTACTGCCTCATCCTGAACAAAGGCATCCTTGACGGTTGGGCTGGCTGGTATTACGCCTTTCAGCGAATGCTTGCAGAAATTATGCTCTCGATTCGTTTAATCGAAACTGAGAGATTGCACACATACACTAGCAAGGGCAAGAGTTATGCAGAAATTCTCCAAACCCCCTTGCCAAAAAGTAGCAATCCAGAATTGACAGAGGCTTAAATCCCTAAAATTTGGGAAAGACATGTCAGCGATCAGAAGATGAGAGCTGACACGGCTGTTAAATGTTGGGCATAATGATGGCGACGGAGTAAAGCCCTTCGTTTAGCTGTAGTGCCTCTACCAGAGCAGTCAATGAAGTCTTTTCGTCGCAAGCGCCGGAAATCTCGTTTTTTCGCTTTAGTCAGCTGTGCCTTCCTACTGCTGCCGTTAAGCATCATTCCCGTGCGGCTTGCGATCGCATCCTACCAAGCCCCTCACCCTCAAGCTATCCTCACCCTCGGTGGAGGGGGAGACAGAGAACCGTTCACTGCCCTATTTGCTAAGAACTATCCATCCCTGGAAATCTGGGTTTCTTCCGGTCAATCTCCTGAGGAAGCGCGTGCCATTTTTCAGGTGTTTGGTATCCCAGACGCAAAGGTACATCTCGACAGGCGTGCTGTCGATACCGTCACTAACTTTACCTCTCTGGTTGCGGACTTCAAACATCAAGGCATCCAGCACCTCTTCCTGATTACCTCAGATTTTCACATGCCCAGGGCAAAAGCGATCGCGACTATCGTTCTAGGTAGCCAAGGTATTGCCTTCACCCCCGTCTCTATCCCAACTCGCCAACCGGTTGAAACCCACTTACACGTTCTGCGTGATGTCGTTCGCGCCTTCCTATGGCTGGTTACAGGCCACACGGGAGCCAGCCTCAGAACCAACAATTACCAAGCTTTCCTCAAGATGAACATTGGGGAACATCGGTCTTAAGGCGAATGGCACTGACTTAAGAACTCTCATACCTCACCCATCAACCCTTGCGGAGGGGGTCTGGGGGCAGCGCGTCGTCCCCCAGTGGGGGGATTGGGGGGAGACCCCCCAATC
>NZ_DATNPA010000079.1:0-7969 GCF_036703385.1 Allocoleopsis sp.
TAGCTGCTGTGCGTTTTTCAATCTCTTTCAAAGCGACTGCATCGAGTGGCTTGAAAGCTCGTGCTACTTCCGGATTGGACTCTAGCTGTGCGACGGTTTCGGCGGCAATGACGCAACAATGCACTCCAGCTTGGGAAAGGGTATATCCCATCGCTTGGTGCATTCCATCCAAAACGCCAGGTTTGAACAGACGCCCGTAGGCTGGGACTTTCATAGCAATCACACCCACTCCTTTCTCCCGTGCTACTGGTAGTACGCTAGGAATAAAGGAGCGGGGATGGTGTATTTCTACGGCATTAATGGGGATGAGCGTGGTGTCGAATGCATATCGACGCAACCCTTCAACGATGATATTTGGCTCGTGGTGTCCAGTAATGCCAGCGAAGCGAATCAGTTTCTGCGCTTTAACTTCTTCTACCGCTTGAATTGCGCCGCTTTTACTGAAGATTGTGTCGAGTTCTTGGTCGAATGAAACGTGGTGCAGTTGCCAGAGGTCGAGGCGATCGGTTTTGAGGCGTTTTAGCGATCGCTCCAACTCTCTCCATGCCCCATCGCGATCGCGTTTGGATGTCTTAGTGGCTAAAAATATCTTATATTTTGTATTTTGCTGACAAGGTTGCAATAACTCTTAGAGCGAATGGCACTGACTTAAGCGATCTCCTACGGAATTTGCCCCCTCGCATCCCTCAATTTTGGGGGACTTTGAACTCTGGCTCCCCCAGAATTGGGGGTTGGGGGGCGGATCGGCTCGTTATTTGAGTGCCATTCGTCTGTTGCTCAAGCCTGCGGCTTTGCCCACCAAAGCCACCTCAATCGTCACTTCAAACAATTGACCGGAGTGACGCCTAAAACTTTACTTAAGTTTTAGCAAGATTGTGCAAAAACCGCACGAATGTGCAAGACTATTTGCTCATTTCCTACCACTATTAAGTCAACTGAACTGTGCATGATTTTCGTCCATCAACCGGATGCGTAATTTCCACTCATCAATCAGATAGATAGGTACAAGCTATTTTCAGGAAAAGCTTAGAACCCACTCCATTGCTGAGATGTTGAACAACCTACAAAGGAGTAAATGTCATGTTTCGTAAGTCCCTAAGTAAAGATTCATTGCAGTCTACACTGAATGTTTCACCTGTGCGAGAGCTAATCACGGAGCTAACCGAACACAACGAAGAATCTCTTCAGGGCGGTGCAACTAGTGATTTTTCGCTTAGTAACGGAGGGACTACATTCTGGGGGGTGAGAACGTCAGGTGGAATCTTGACAGTTCGCTGGAACCCGTCCTCTGGAAAATTGAGTGTCAAGTATAAGTGGGTGTAGAAATTAGAATGTATGAATTTTCAGACTAGAAACCGTAACATTGCACCCTTGCGATCGCAACTCTCTCTTTGGCATGAACTGAGCGAAATTGAGCAACAATCTCTATCAGGAAGTTTCCATACAGAGTCATATATCGATAGATCGATTATTTTAGGTTCGATTGGAAGCAGCAAAGATGGCAGTGTCGCGAATACTGCGATCCATGAGGTGGGTCATGCACATGGGCGACCGCACTCATCTGTCACAAAAGCTATTGAAATTATCTTTGATGCTATTGAATAGCATCAAAAGCGATCGCAGTTCACCTGAGAACTGATTACCAGTCATTTACAGGAGAAAAATCCTATGCAAAAGAAGATGCAGCCAAAAAACTTTTCCCTGCTTTCCTTATGGTCTGAACTGAGCGAAGATGAACAAGCTGCTGTTAGCGGTGGCTCTGGACAGACTGATCCTACTCCTGTTTGGAGTATTGGGTTTGCTGATGTCTCCAGACCGAGCGGCAGTACGTCTTCCACTGGACAGAGATAGTCACTGTAGGCTGAAGTAGCTTTATTGCTACATCTGCTGTTTTAGAAATGATTTGTGCGATCGCGCTACCAAACCTATCCAATCAAAACTCACAAAGGAGTTCAAACAATGCTACGCCACCCTCCCAAGAAAAATGCATTGCAGTCTACCTTGACTACTTCATCCATACCAAAACTCGTTATATAGCGTTTTCATTTGGGATGTAAAACTAAGGCGTTCGGCATTTCCCCTCTGATAAGAGCTGTAATCCCTAGCAATTCAGCCTTCCAAGTTACATTTTCTAATCTAAAAAACTCCGAGGCATTTTCATGTCTCATTTGAAAACGCTATAGCACTAGATGAAAAGAATGAAGAATCCTTGTCAGGAGGAGGCGATCGCAACATAGTAATCTCTACCCCGATACCACCATATATCGTTACCTTAGGCGCACCGATTACCCCATAGTGCGATCATTATCAAAGCTTAAACGGAGTTTAACCCATGTTACGTCAGCCCTTAAGTAAAAATTCATCGCCGTCTACTTTGAATGCTGCTTCTTTGCAAGAACTAGTTGCGGAATTAGATGAAGGCAATGAGGAATCCTTATCGGGAGGTCTTGTGGTTGCCCTAGTTTTGTTTCAGTCTCCTTTGCCGAAAAACCCAGATGCATCGACCTCACGAGCTACTATATTTCTAAGAAAAGTCGAAGCAATCATTCGTCCGTTCAAATAATAAAAATTCGCTGGTTTGTAAGGATTAGTTTAATCAGGAATGATGGGATAACGGGAGGGTCAACGTTTTCCATCATCTCGTTATCCTTTACTGAGGAATTGAATCATGTTTACTCACCCCCCAACTCAAGATTCATCGCGCTCAATGCTGGATATTGCACCATTCCAACAGATGATAGTGGAGTTGGATGAAAAGAGTGAAGAATCACTATCGGCAGGAACTATCAATAAATCTGGGATTAAATATTCCGTTATCGTCAAATTTGGTTTTCATGCCACCAAAAGGAGTTGAAAGATGTCTCGAAAAATATTGTCTAGTCAGGCGTTAGATTCCTCAATTTATCTAGAGTTGAGAGATGATGAAGCAGAAACTCTACAGGGAGGGACGCAAGTATACGGCGATCGTATTAAACTTAAACGTCAATCACTTCCTTCCCCTGTTCTTGCGCTTGTGTTGCTATTCGCAAATCCCTTTAGCTAGAAGTAAACCAAAGGTAATAAGAGGTAAATGAACATGAAAGTTAAGGTTAAAAAAGTTATCACAATGAACGGTGAACTTTGGCAAAAACTGGATGCCCACCAAGCGGAAACGATTTCTGGTGGTGGACAGGGACAAGCCGGTCGTATAGATATCAGGGATCTTCCAGACTCTCATATATATGGAAGATGAGATCCGGGTACTTGCTAAGGAGTTGAGTGATCGCGAAGCAGAATCGCTACAAGGAGGAGCTACTAAACCCTCAGATATTACAAGTTCTTCATATCCTATTGCGCTTGTGTTACTCTTCGCGAATCCTTTTGCTTAGAAATCAACCAATGACAGGAGGTCAATCACCATGAACGTTAAGCCTAAGAAAGTTCTCCCACGGGACAATGAACTTTGGCAAGGCTTGAACGACCAACAATTTGAGAAAGCAATGGGTGGTACACAGGGTGACCAGAAAGATCTTACTCCTGTTTGGAGTATTGGGTTTACTGATGTCTCCAGACCGAGCGGCAGTACGTCTTCCACTGGACAGAGATAGTCACTGTAGGCTGAAGTAGCTTTATTGCTACATCTGCTGCTTTAGAAATGATTTGTGCGATCGCGTCTACCAAACCTACCCACTCAAGACTCACAAAGGAGCAAAACAATGATTCATAAGTTTTCAACTAAACAAGCTCAGAAGCCCGTTTTAGATGGAGATCAACTACAAGCACTGGCAACAGATTTGACTGAAACGAGGGAAGGGGCGATCGTCGGTGGCAGGGCGAATGATAAGATTTCCATTGACGCATTTGACGCATTGGAAGCTCCCACAACTGCATTGGCAGAGAACCAGTTCTCTACGACCACCAAACTGGGGAGTGCTGTTCAAAGATCTAATTCTTATTACGAACCGCATAGAGGAGCAGGTATGATTGGTAAAGTTATTGTCGAGAGTGCAGAAAGTTGAGTTCACCCCGATCAAGCAACACGATCCAATTAGCTCATGGAATTATCCAGAGTCAGTTTTGAGCTTAGATTAGGGATTCAAAAAATCCAAATGTTCCCCCGGAAGTTGGCTTAATTCTTCCGGGGTTCCCGTTTGTTTGAGTTCACCCCGATCCAACAACACAATCCAATCAGCGCGTTGAATCACTCTGGGACGATGACTGATCATAATTGTCGTTTTGCCTTGACGATGAGCCAGTAGTGTATTGAGGACTGCTGCCTCCGTTACTGGATCGAGTGCGCCTGTGGACTCATCCAAAATCAGGACGGGTGGATCGGTGACAATTGCCCGTGCGATTGCTAACCGTTGCCGTTGTCCTCCCGATAGATTTGCCCCAAACTCGCCTAATACTGTGTGGTATTTGTCAGGGAGTTCGCTGATAAATTCATCTGCCCCTGCAACCTGGCAGGCATGAACAATTTGCTCCAACGTTGCATTGGGGTAGCTAAAGCGAAAGTTATTGATAATTGAGCGACTCCAGAAATGCGCGTCTTGGGGTACTAGGGCAACCTGCTGCCGCAGACATTCCAGCGACAGATCAGATTGGTTGTATTGCCCAAAGCGAAGGTTGCCCGATTGTAGCGGGTACAACCCTGCAATTAGTTTTGCCAACGTGCTCTTACCACAGCCAGATTTGCCGATTAGGGCAGTTACTTTGCCACCGGGAAGGGCGAGCGAAAAGTCCTTTAACAGGGCAACCCGTCCGATGTGGTGAAAGTTTAGGTTGGTGCAGGTAATATCCGCATCTGCCGGAATTTCCGCCCAGTCTTTGGGAGCATCTGTAGGAGTTTCGGGAGTCGCATCAATAATATCAGCAATGCGCTGAGTAGCCGTTTTGGCACGGGCAAACTCGTCCACAAAACTAATCACTGTGCTGATCAATAGCGTAAAGTTGCGGTTCATGGCGTTGAATGCCAGCAATTGCCCGATCGAGAGTTCTTGGCGAATTACCAAAATACTGCCAAAACACAAGACAGCTAGTGAGCCTAAACCGGATACAAGGGTGGAAAAGACATTATTGACAATGCTGATTTGCAACAAGCGGAAGGTAACATTTGCCAGCCGACCAAAACGGCTTTGTAGTTCTTCCCAGGCTTGTGGTGCGGCGTTGGTGGTTTTTAGTGTTAAAGCACCCTTGAAGGTTTCGACTAAAAGCCCTTGATTTTCGGTGTCAGTGACTAAGACATCGCGAGTTTTTTGTTGCAACGTAGGTAGAAAAATCAGCGTCGATAAACTCATCAGAAAGGCAACCGCGATCGCAGCAGCCGTGAGCTTCCAACTGTAAATCAGCATTAACCCCATAGATACCAGGGCAATGAAAGACTCACTGGGCAGGGTAATCACAACTTGAGAAACCAGCAGGTTTATTTCCCGAATGTCGCGTAGACGGCTGACAATCTCGCCACTGCGATGAGATTCGTAGTAACTGAGGGGAAGTTGCAAAATTTGGCGACCAAAATCCAGCGCTAATCCTAATTCCAACCGTTGAGCAAAGTGCGCGACTAAATGCGCCTGAATCAAACGCATTACACTGCTAAATAGGGTGATGGCGGTAACAGCGATCGCAACTGTTACCAACAAGTCCATATCACCCCGTACCAGCACGTCATCAGTCAGTACCTGAATGAGTAGGGGAAAGGCTAGAGAAAGCAGCCCAATTACCAGATTCAGCGGCAGGACTTCTGCAATCAGAGCGCGATAATGCCAAACACGTTGGAAAAAACGACCAAAGCCAGCAATGCGATCGCTCGATTGTTCGTAGAAGCGGTTTTCATCTGGAACCAACAGCAGCATGACGCCATTACTCCAGGACTCGATCAGCGCCTCGCGGGTAAGATAGCGCATTCCTACACCTGGATCGGCAACGATATACTTCTTGCCCTTGCGCCCATACAACACAACCCAGTGATAGCCCTTCCAGTGGATGATGGCAGGAAGAGGGGCTTCATTGAGGCGATCGATTAGCTGGGGTGTCGCTTTGACAGAACGGGCATTAAATCCCAATGTTTCCGCGCCTCGACGTAATCCTAAAAGCGTAGTCCCTAGCTGCCCAGTACCAATTGCTTCCCGAATCCGTGGAATAGCCAGTGTTCGTCCATAGGCTTTAGCAACAGTAGCGAGACAGGCGGCACCACAGTCTTCTTCACTATGTTGGAGAACGATGGGATAGTTCACTCAAACCCTATTTGTTTGGAACGATTAGCATCATATGCCATTCTAGATTTGAATTTACTTTTTAAATAAAGCAATATTGTGCAAAAATCGCATGAATGTGCAAGACAGGTACATTGATGTTTGCCATCATGAGGAAACATGAATTTTGCTCGATCACAGTTGGAACAACAACGAAGTAGGAGAAGTAAAAATGAAAAACAATAACAAAGAACTTGATACCTTGCAGCCGAACCTAAATGCACCTATCGAATTTAATGAAGA
Source organism: Allocoleopsis sp. (assembly GCF_036703385.1). Taxonomy (NCBI): domain Bacteria; kingdom Bacillati; phylum Cyanobacteriota; class Cyanophyceae; order Coleofasciculales; family Coleofasciculaceae; genus Allocoleopsis; species Allocoleopsis sp. The sequence continues at coordinate 6,474 of NZ_DATNPA010000079.1, forward strand.
AGTGCTGACGGAAGTGCTGACGGAACAAGAAGAGGCACTTATCCAAGGAGGGAATGATTATAATAAAGTAACAGTACCCCTATTGTTTTTCAAATTGAACCCTGATTTTTTTGAGCCATAGTACCAGAATTAACTACTCTAGAAATTGTACCTAGTTGAGGAGTTCGCGGCTGAGTTAGGGACTTTAACTTTAGGTGCAATCGCTCTCCCTTCTTTGCTTAATCAACCCAATCAACCCAAAGTACCATCTCGTTAGTAAATACAAAAGGAGGTTCTGAAAATGCAGAATAAAAATTCTTGGCTAACTGATCGGGAACTTCAGGATATTTCCGATCAAGAAGCCAGTTTGATTGCAGGGGATCAAATAACCGCTGTTACTCAATTGAGCGATGTTTCGCCTTCGCCAGGCACTTGGATGACCGATCCTGAAAGAAGAACGATTTTACAGGGTGAAATAAGGCAATTAGCACCGCAGCAAGGTCAACGCTAAAGCAAATCGAAAGAACTTGGTAGCGTCATGCCTTATTTATTTCGCCCTGCAATTCCAGCCGATATACCCAAATTGTGTCAATTGCTGGATATGTATATGCAAGAGACATACGAGAGGGCATGGCGCGGAACTCCACAACAACTGGAACAGGACTGCTTTGGTGCTGAATTGGAAATGGTTGTGGCAGAAACACTAGAGCAAGAAGCGATCGCTTTTGTGGCTTGGAAAAAAGCCTACGACCTTCATGTCTGCATAAAAGGGGGCGAAGTCATCGATTTGTTCGTGTGTTCCGAACATCGAGGACGCGGAATAGCGATAAATTTGCTGCTTGCTGTTGCTAGCGATATTCAGAAATACGGAGGAGTTTACATCAAAGGACAGCCAGTAAATGCTAGGAGTGAAGGTCTCTACCAACGGTGTGCTAGATGTTTTCCGGGAGCTGAGTGTTATGTTTCCGGGCGTGTATTTCGACGGCTAACTGAGCTATCCGGTAAGGGGTTGCGTGAATTGTTCGCGGGGTACCGGAACAATCATGGAATTTTGAACCCTAAAGGGCTGTTGATCAACAATTATGAGTCCTACGAAATCGTCAAACGCTCTAAACTATTCTCCGCTCAATTCAGACGGTTTACATCCGATACAACCGGATGAATTTCTACCGCCCATAGGTCGCTGGGCAACTCTCGGCGGTATCGCCATGCTTACCATTTTTGGAGGAATTGTTGCCCTGGCAGCCGTCCTGAAGTATCCGACAACCGTTAAAGCTCCGGCGATGATTCGCCCCACTGGAGAATTAAGAATTGTTCAGGCAGCAACGACTGGAAAGGTAAGCCGAATTGAGGTGAAGGTATACCAGGCTGTGCGACAGGGACAAGCGATCGCATATCTGGATGACTCTCGCCTCCAGACTCAAAAGCGTCAATTACAAAGTAGTGTTCAGCAAACGCAACGGCAACTGGAGCAAATAAACGCCCAAACTCAAGCTTTGCAAACTCAAATTGCAGCA
>NZ_DATNPA010000080.1:0-4706 GCF_036703385.1 Allocoleopsis sp.
GCGGTACAAGGAAGCAATGGCAAACTTCGAGAAGGCTTTAGAGATTAACCCTAATCATGTCAATGCTATTTATAACAAAGGTTACTGTTATGCTCGGCAGGGTAAGGTAACACCTGCGGTCAATTATATAGAACAGGCGATTAAGCTTAATCCAGATAAATATCTGCAAGTCGCTAAAACCGATCCAGATTTGGATTGTCTGCGGAAAAATAAGCGGTTTCAGACTTTGATTGGGGATACTAAGAGTAAGGGGAGGTGAACGTTGCAGGTTGAAGGTTAGAAGGTTGAAGGTTTTAAAAAATAATCGCATCCTCACCTCCATGACCAATTTGGCAAAACTTTAATGGAAGAAATACCCCTATGAGTAGCCTACTGTTAGAACCTCTTAAAGATGCGATCGCTAGTTACGGCGAACCCATGGAAGTCCACACAGGCGAAGCTTGGTACAACAGCGGCATTGTACTGATGACCACAGGGCAATTTCAAGAGGCGATCGCTAGCTTCGACAAAGTTCTGGAAGTTGAACCGGACTTATACCAAGTTTGGTACAACCAGGGTATCGCGCTAGGCGAGTTGAGACGCCACAATCAAGCAATCGCTAACTGGGACAAAGCCCTTCAAATCAAACCTAACCTCCATGAAGCCTGGTACAACCGGGGTATTGGTCTGTTGTACTTGAGACGTTATAAAGAGGCGATCAATAGCTACGACCAAGCCCTGAAATTTAAACCGGACTTCTACGAAGCTTGGAATAACCGGGGTATTGCGCTGACCAAGTTAGGAAGCATTGAAGAAGCAATCGCTAGCTATGATAGAGCATTGGCAGTTGAGCGAGATTTAGATGGAGCCAGGAATAATCGGGGTATTGCGTATGGAGCCAGGAATAATCGGGGTATTGCGTTGGGAAAGTTGGGACGCTACGATGAAGCGCTCACCAGCTACGACAAAGCTTTGGAAATCAAACCAGACCGCCATGAAGCCTGGTGCAACCGAGGCTTTGTGCTATATAACTTAGTACGCTTAAATGAAGCGATCGCTAGTTTCGACAAGGCGCTGAACATCAAACGTGACTTACACGAAGTTTGGTACAACAAAGCTTGCTGTTATGCCTTACAGGGAAACGTTGAGCAAGCTCTCGAAAACTTACGACAAGCCATTAATCTGAGTCCTGATGAATACCGAGAGAAGGCAAAAACTGACTCAGATTTTGACAGTATTCGAGACGATGAGCGGTTTCAGGCATTGATTCAGGAGGAAAGCGATTGGGAACAAGGAGAAATAGACGAACAAGAATGGCTGAAAGCAGCAGCCACTAGTTCAGCTTTTGATTTCCTCAAAGATCCTAAAGAAGACATTTACACCTTAGCTGACGGGAAACCATTTAATGACGAAAGGTAAAGTTGTCCTAGTACCTTTCCCCTTTGACGATTTATCGACTACAAAGGTGCGTCCCGCCGTTTGCTTAACAAATCTTATAGGGGTACATCATCACGTTATCTTAGCTTTCATCACCAGTGTTATTCCAACGGATTTGAGGGCAACAGACATCGTATTGAATGCCAGCGATCCGGATTTTGCTGCTACGGGGTTGCGGGTATCCTCTGCCATCCGATTGCATCGTCTCATGACAGTTTCTACATCTGTGATTAAGCGTGAACTAGGTACATTGTCATCAGATATACAAGACAAAATTGCTGAGAAGTTGTGTCAGCTCCTAAGTGAGTGATGAATCAGCTCACTGCGTCTATGTGCAGAATGTAATTGCCGACTTAATAAAGCGAGTCTGCTACAGTGGACTGGCACCTTTGTAGAGTCAGCCTTTAGTCTCAGTGGGGTACGCATGAAGCCCCCACAGGTAAAATATGCGTCAATTTCCAACGTTCCTGATTGCCCTCGCCGCTTGGGTAACATTTTCTCTCGTATCCCAGCCTGTTCTTTGCCAACAGTGGCGTCCCGTGCGAGGTGGGATACCGTTTGGTATCAGTGGCATGGTTCTGCTTACTCAGCAAAGTGATTCCACTTCGTTTCTTGTTGTTCATGACAACAAACAAAAGAATCAGGGGCGTTTAGCAATCATTACCATTAAAGGTAAAGACTCACCTCAATATTTTCCCCTAAAGTGGCCTAGCAATACCCCGTTACCTGTCGATCTAGAGTCTCTAACTACTGTCCCTGGAACATCTGAACCGACTTTTATGGCAGCTACCAGTGCGGGAAAGGTTTATCACTTCCGCTTGGATACCTCAAAGCAAACTATTTCAATTCTCAAGGTCTTTGATTTACAAAATATTGCCAAAGGTAGCAATTTTGAAGCGTTTGCGGTGCAGAGCATCGATAAGCAGTTAATAGCGGTATGGGCACACCGGGGGGAAGATAACGATCCAGCCGTACTGACTTGGGGACGGCTTGACTTAAATACTTACCAGATTACTTCGATCAGTTCCGTTAAATTTAAAGTACCGTTCCCTGTCTCAGTGGTTCGCCACATTTCCGACCTCAAGGTAGACTCAGCCGGGATTCTGTTCATCTCTTCCGCCACGGACAACGGGAATGATGGGCCTTTTGAATCAGCCGTGTACGCGGCAGGTGCGTTTGGAAGTCGCGAACAGCAAATTATATTTCGCCAGAATTCTCAACTCGTTCCTCTATATCGCTTTAAATACCACAAAGTTGAAGCCATTGAACTGGTACCGGGGCAGAATGGCGGTTTAATCGTGGGTTCAGATGATGAGAATATGGGAGGGTCTGTATATCTGGATTGGTAGCGAATTTTTGCTGCTGCCAAGCTGCTGTGCATCTAAGCCAGCATAATGTGGACGGGCAGGATGCCCATCCCACAAGAAATGTGCTAAACATCAACATGCAAGTTAAAGGTGCGACAGCTTAGATAGCGATCGCTATTCTGGTTTAATCGGGTAACGAGTCAAGGAACATTGTTAAACCCCGAATACCCACGACGGCAACCAAACTCGCGATCGCCACAAAGGTTAGGGGACGTAAACTCGCCTGTAGCAATTTTAGTCCCTGCTCTAACTCTGTTTCGTAGTATTGGGCTACGTTTTCCAGTGCCGTATCGAGATTGCCCGTTGCTTCACCAGTGCGAATCATCTCCATCGCCGTCGGCGGTACTTTGCCTTCCAGAGAACGGCTGAGGGGTTGCCCCATCCGGATGAGTCGCGCTGCACGGGTGAGATTAGCTCTCATGATCGGGTCTGGAAGATGCTCTTTGAGCAATTCTACAGCAGTGAGACGGGCAACACCGCAACTTAAAGGTAACCGTAACTGCGCTAAATCAAGCAGCGCTCGCGCCTGAATTAGCTTACCCACAATCGGCAACTTCATGGCAAACTGCCGTGAACCTTGGCTGGAATAGCGAGAAAGGAAGACACTGATACCCCATAAAAGGAATGCGATCGCTAAACTTCTCAACCAAAATTCCAGTCTCAGCAGACCTGTGGAGTTAGGATTAAGAATTGCTGCTGATAAGATGAGTAGGCTCCAAATCGTGGTGATGAGCGAGAATCGTACTGAACGCCCCAGTCGTCTCCGCCTGATTTGAGCTTCGGCTGCGATCGCTAATTGCTCACAAGTTTGGGCTAATGAACCACTATATTCTGCCAATCTAATCAGGCTAATTGTCCAACTGTCAAAGTAGCGAGAGTCAACTGCCAGTGCTGAAGCTAAATCTTGACCCCCATCTACCGCCACACTCACCTGTTGCAAATAGCGCTGGAAGGAAGGATGCCCATTCTGACGCATCAAGGTTAAACTCTGCTGCACACTCATACCAGAGTTGAGCGCAGATGCCAACTGATAAAAGAATTGGGCTTTTTGGTAAAGCGTTAATCGGTTGGGTAGAGCCACTGTTTGCCACAAACTATTGCCATTGTATTGAGTTTTACCTTAAACCAGTTACCCGAAGTCTTAGCAACCTAAGTCTTTAATATTCGGTCGAGTCGGCGGGGTTGGGGGGGTAAGGAGGATTCAAAACATCAATCTAAGATGTGAATTTAATCTTCTTTTTGGTAAGTTGCTTGTTTCAGTTGTTCGTCGGGAACATCAAAGAGGACTACAAATTCAGCAGCAGGCATAAAGCGGTTGAGAAAACGTCGATGATCTTCCGCGTCTTGACGATTGAAAAAGCGGGCTACTGTATACCGTCGGGCATCCGGTAGGAGTCGGATAATTGCCCAAGGGCGGGAGTAGTCTTCAACTTGCGAAGTGCGTTCTTGGGGAGTTTTTATGACTTGTCCCCTGATGCTGGTTAGGGTGCGATTAATGAGTTGCCAAAGCTGTTGCCGTTCTGGGCTAGTAGTGTTGGGTATCAAAGTCCAATCACTGACGGGTGCTGGTGCAAGCGTAAGAACATAATCTTCCTGACCCTCTTTGCAAAGCTTCCAGGATAAGCGTCGAGTCTGTTTGTGGCATTTGTATCCCTGTTGGCGCATGGTTGCACAGATTCTGTCGCCTTCTGCTTGAAGGCGAAGCCAGTCGGAGTGTTTCATTGTCAAAATCTGGGTAATGTCTTTAAGAAGAGTATTGCTGCGATCGCTTATTTGATCGTCAGGACTGCGTAAAATGACAAACTGGTTAAGAAAAGGCAGCGATACTCTAGAGCGCTCTGATTCAGTTCAAGGATCGCTGCTCTTCTTTAGATGTCTATATTTAGCGTCAATCGTTGCATGTTGGGCAGCAGGCGAATCAAC
>NZ_DATNPA010000081.1:0-4622 GCF_036703385.1 Allocoleopsis sp.
AACTGGCTTTGGAGGAGGAAAAGAAAGCCAAGCAACTTGTCACTGAAGCGCAACGGAAAGCCGAACTTGCGTTGGAGGAAGAGAAACAGGCGAATCAACGACTAGCAGAAGCGCAACGGAAAACTAAGCGACAAATGGTGATTGGGGCAACTGTCCTCGCGCTGTCTGTACTTGGGGCAATAGTGGCGATGATGGTGGCTGGTAATGCTCATCATGAGAGGGTTGTGGCAGAGTCACAACGCGATCAAGCTAGTCTAGCACTGGTTTCTGTCGAGTCAGAACGGGATAAGGCACAACAAGAAACTCAGGCAGCAACTCAGCAGAAAAACACGGCACAGAAGGCAGCAAACAAAGCCAAGCAAGAGCAACAAAAAGCCGAAGCAGCACGGCAAGATGCAGCGCAGAAATCTCAACAGGCAAACCGAAACTTAACTGTCGCTAATGCCAAGTTAGAAACAGCTAGTCAGCAAGTTACGCAGAAAACTCAAGAGTTAGACAAGGCAACTCAGCAGGTTCAAGCGGCGACTATGAGAGTGAACTCGGCACAGGAAGAAACCAACAAAGCCAAAGAAGAACAACAGCAGGCGCAACATCAGGTACAACAAGCTCAAAGTGACTTGGAAAAAACACAACGTGTTCGTCAAGATGCTTTAGAAAGGCTAAAACAGGCAAAAGAGCAACTTCAGGCAGCCAGTCAAAAGGTAAAGTCAGCAGACGAGCAAGTAGAAAAGGCACAACAAGCAGCAGATGAGGCAAAGCGAGTAGAACAGCAAGCTCAAGAGGAGGCTGGAAAGGCTCGACAAGAGTTAGTGCAGAGAGTTACAGAGTTAGACAAAGTGAATGCTCAGCTCAAGCTTGTCAATCGTGTACAGGATGACGTGGCTGCCAGCATACATGATACCCTAACCAAGATCGAACAACAAACTGGACAAAAATCTGCGGTTATCTACATTAGTTTAGGAGCGATCGCACAGACTGATGATGCTTCACTAGGATTGTGGCTAGTAACTGCAAAAGAGCAACAACGGAAGCAAGTGACCGAGGCAACGCGAGAGCAAGTTCTGAATGTGGCTAAAGAATTTAGAGCTAACGTTGCAACCCCTGTGAGTTCAACCTCCTACTTGGCTCCAGCTCAGCAACTCTATAAATGGATGATTCAACCACTTGAGGAAGATCTACACAAACAGGGCATTAATAACCTAGTCTTTCTCATGGACTCCCCTTTACGCTCTCTACCTTTGGCAGCTCTCCACGATGGCAAAAGCTTTCTAGTTGAGAAATATAGCATTGGATTAATGCCCGGTCTAACCTTGACTGATAATCGTCATGTGGATCTCAAAAATGCTAGTGTCCTAGCAATGGGAGCCTCGAAGTCTATAAAGCAACCGCCTCTACCTGCTGTGCCAGTAGAGTTGTCTACCATCATGAAACTTTGGCGGGGTAAATCCTTTCTCAACGAACAATTTACGTTCGAGAATCTGAAATTACAACGCCAGAAACAGCCTTTCCAAATTATTCACCTAGCCACTAATGGAGACTTCAAACCAGGAAAACTGGAAAACTCCTACATTCAGCTATGGGACGAGAAGCTGCGCCTAGATCAAATAGAACAGTTAGGCTGGTATGACCCTCCAGTAGAATTGTTAGTCCTGAGTGCTTGTCGCTCTGGGTTGGGCGATGAACGGATTAAGTACGGCTTCGCAGGCTCATCTGTTCAAGCTGGCGTTAAGTCAGTATTAGCTAGTCTTTGGTACATCAGCGATCAAGGAACTCTGGGACTGATGGCAGAATTTTACAGTCAGCTAAAGAGGGCACCTATTAAAGCTGAAGCCCTAAGGCAGGCACAAATAGCAATGATGAAGGGGCAAGTACGGCTTGAAGGAAGTCAGTTGCGTACCTCTACAATGAGCATTCAACTGCCACCAGAACTGGCACAATACGGAAACCAAAATTTTTCACATCCCTACTACTGGTCAAGCTTTACGATGATTGGCAATCCTTGGTAGTGGCTCATGTAGCATCAATCAATAATCACAATAGCCGAGCTTTCCTGAATGAGCAGTGATCGCTCCTTGCATCTCCAACAAATATTAAGGTAAAAGGGAAAGAATAAAGGGAAAAAATACGCTCGTGCCTGATTCATCTTCGAGTTGAGGAGCGATAAGCTTTCTTCGGTTTCGCGAGAGCTAACGCTCTGAGGAGCAAATAGGCGTTCGCTCATCATTCATCTTCTGTTTTGAGATGCGATGCTTGTGAGAGAAGATGGTGTGATCGCGCATGATTCATCTTCTCTTTTGCAGTGCGATGTATGGAACAGAGAAGGGGGCGATTAGCCGAAGCGTCGCGCTAGCGCGAAGCGATCGCGTAGTTACGGCAAAATTGAGGTAGTGGCAAGAAAAGAGGCGATCGCTGGACTATGAAGACCACGCTTGACAAACTAATTACTCTAGAAGAATTCCTCAAACTGCCAGAGACAAAACCTGCCAGTGAATTCATTAACGGTCGCACTTACCAGAAGCCAATGCCTCAGGGCAAACACTCTCGACTCCAGCTTAAACTCTGTGAAGCAGTTAACCAGGTAACTGAAGAACGGCAGATTGCGTTAGCTTTCCCAGAACTACGCTGCACCTTCGGAGGACGCTCAATCGTGCCAGATGTAACCGTATATAGCTGGGGACGGATTCCCTTTGACACTGAAGGCGAAATCGAGAATGCGTTTCAAACTTATCCGGATTGGACGATAGAAATTCTTTCACCTGATCAAAATGCAACTAAGGTAATCGGTAATATCCTGCACTGCCTTAAACACGGTACTCAGTTAGGGTGGCTCGTTGACCCTGATGAGCGCTTAGTACTCGTGTTTCTTCCGGGGCAGCAACCCATTGAGATGACTGGCAATGATAAGCTACCTGTTCCAGAGTTTCTGCAACTGGATTTGACTGTTACACAGGTGTTTAGTTGGTTAAAGCCAGGGCAGCAATGAGGTGATCGCTCATCATTCATCTTCTGTTTTGAAGTGCGATCGCACATGATTCATCTTCGAGTTGAGGGGCGATAAGCTTTCTTCGGCTTCGCGAGAGCTAACGCTTTGAGAAGGAAATATGCGATCGCTATTGCACTACAGGTGTTTGCTATGCAATGATGCGGTCTTCTATTGTTCAGGATGCGCTTCTCTGAAATGCGATCACATTAAACTTCATGTGCTAACGACAGCTTCAACGTTGGTAACGACAGCATTTGCCTTCCCAGTGAGGGAATAGCGCGATCGCATACAATGAGCATCATTACAGTCATGCAATTACACTTGTGGCAGTGAAGCAGGCAAGACGCCTACCCTCTTCTACTTCCCTCTACTTTCAGAGACTGTCTATCGCTACTAAATCATCGAGTTCTGCATAATCCGGTAACACGGTATCAATTGGCCTACCGTTTCTGAGAACAATGCGGTCATGTTGCGGACGGGACAAGAGTTCACTGAAGTTGCGTCCTTTGAACACAATTAAATCAGCAGGAATTCCCACATCAATTCGTCCCACATTCGGCAAACCCATTAAGTCAGCACAAGTCTTGGTAACAGCACAAGGCCAATTCCTATAAGGCATATCCAAGTGAGCAATCCTGACGGATTGGGTAAAGACTTCCAAGACATCATGATCGCCAAAACCATAAAAGGGATCGCGGCAGTTATCGCTAGACACAGCCACAGGAATACCGTGCTGCTTAATTTCGTGTACTGCTGTCACTCCCCGCCAGCGAGGGGTCATGTTGGGCTTTCGGTCTTGCAGATAGAGGTTACACATGGGTAGGCTGACAATGCCAATTCCGGCTTGTTTGACCAAATCCAAGGTTTTCTCTACGACCTTTGGTTCCTGTACTGCCAAACTACAGCAGTGACCACAAACAATTTGCCCGCTAAACTCATGGCGGAGGGCTGCTTCTGCTACTTTTTGCAGACAAATTGAATTAGGGTCATTGTTTTCATCGGTATGGAAGTCAAGATTTAAGTCTCGTTCTTTAGCAAGGTTAAATGTGGTATCTAGTTGGGTATCTAAATCAGGATTTATATAAGCTACCCCCCCAAGAATACCGTCTACTTCTGCAATTTTGTCCGCTAAAGCAACGCCTTCAGGGGTTTGGTAGTAGTCGAGACTGACGAGAGAAACGGCTTGCAAAATCAGGCGATCGCTCCATTGTTGCTGAAGTGATTGGAACACTCCTAGACTAATTTCGGCCTGTTTCCCAAACGAGTCAATATGGGTACGGATGGCTTTGGTGCCGTGAGCGTAGCTGCATTTAAGGCCAAATTCCATGCGCCGATAAACATCTTCTGCCTGCCAATACTTTTCGCTATCCGCCTTTGCCGTTTCCAAGGCACTGGCGAAGGTACCATCAGGATTAGGAGAACGTGTCCAAATATGACCCTTATCTAAATGGGTGTGGATATCCACGAAGCAAGGCCACACTTGCCCGCCTCGCAGATTTACGGTTGGCGTCTCTCTTGTATCGCAGCCATTGGCAGGAATAATTTGAATAATATTACCATCAGCAATTTCTAGATCAACCCGGCACAAGCTTTCCTCTGTTTGTTTGGCTGTAATAGTAGAATTATTGAGACTCAAGAC
>NZ_DATNPA010000082.1:0-3477 GCF_036703385.1 Allocoleopsis sp.
TGGCGCTAAAACTGTAAAGTTAATCTTGCTATCCTAGACAGGATGTTCCTCATGACCGAAAAAGATGCCAAAAGCCAAGCACTCAGAGTACGGAGAAATCAAGAAGGACGCGCACTTCTCTCTGACTCCTACAAGCATCGAGGGTTTGGACAAGATGGCGCGGTACAGGAAAATCTCTCGGTCAGAACTGGTGGAGAAAATCGGTCGTGGTCTGATTCCAGTTGCAGCCCCAGAGGAACAGCGTTTGGGGGAATCTTACGCCAACTGATTGAGGAAGCAGACGAGCAGTTGGCTTATTACGAGTTGCAAATCAAAAAGGTGAAACAAAGGCGCGAACAGTTGCTGAAGTTGTACGAGGAGCAGCAACAAGAAGCTAGTGAGGACGACGGCGAACCAGGAGAAACTGATTAGTAACTTATTTGACCCTTCTTCTCACGGAGAGAGCTGAAATGTACTATGCTTCTGAAACCTGCTCCCGGCAGGTTTTGTTTTTTGTAGCTGCGGTTTCAACCGCCCAGCTTCTGTGCAACCCTAGCAGATATAGCAAGAGTTAATAGCCCATTCTCATTCTTCTAGCAAGCGATCTCTTCTGTTCTTTCTCGTCCCGCTCAGCTCGATCTAGGGCAGCTTTTTTCGTCTGAAAAATTTCTAGCAGGCTTACCAGGTCTTCTCGGTGTATCCCCACCCTAACACTGATATCCTCAATCGCCGCCCAGTCCTCTCGTGATTTGGGGGCTGGAAAATCCCTCAGCTTGTTGTAAAAGACTCTGGTAGAGCAGCCCAAAATCCGAATCACTCTCTTTTCTGTAAGCAAGTCCACTATTTCTTGAAAAGTCATTTACTCATGAGCCGTCTTAAGGTTTTCCATATCTGGCATAGACCTGTTGAGGAGTCGCTGGCATCACGTTACAGTACTCTTCGCTGCCATTGATCTGGCCTGTAGGGGCTTCGTACCCACAGACAAACTCGGCTGTGCCGTCACTAAAAATATAAGCCCCACTGTAATAGCCATCTTTGTCAGGATTTCCAAAGATTTCTTTGATAATTTTGGTTTGGCTTTTCATTGAAAATCCTATTCTCCTGCTGCATATTGGCGAAAAAGTGGGTGCCAAGAAAAGAATCCGCTTGTCGGTTGGGCTATCAATTCTTGTCAATCGTTGTCGCTGTTTATCTATTAATTCTATTTGACAATTTCTTGCCTTAACAATCTGGGACTTAAAAGTATTTATTTACTCTCTAAACTTAACATATAAAACCATAAATTAATTTTTCTCTTTTTTCGTATTAATTGGCAAATTCTACACGAGATAAAATTTAAGCCTTTAATACTGCTAAATAAACCTCGGATGAATGGCACACCCAAAACAAAGGAATCGGTAAAGGAAGAGGAGAGGATGCCGTGATGCGTACTTGACAAGCGTCAGAGATGGCGGGGATTAGAGCGATTCTGGTTCACGCCCTGGATAAAGAGGCAAAACAATTCTATATGGAGCACTGTGGCTTTTCCCCCTCTCCCGTTCATCCCTTGACTCTCATGGTGCTGAGATAAGGATGTGAGAAAGAGGATTGGATGCGTGGGGTCAATCGATGCCTTGTTCAAACTTAGTCAATTGGCTGAATTGGGTTTGAAATCAGGGCACATTGTTCCAGTAGAGATAGGTCAAGTTCTGGCAAAAACTCACTCAACGCAATTTCTAGCACTTCATCCCAGTAGGTGATGCAGTAATGGCTGTGATCAATCTCACAGGTTTTTGCGAATTAGCTCACATTTTTATCCTAATCTTTGTCACATATATTGAATTTCTTTGTGTTAACTCATTCTATGTTTTCAGCTTTTCTTGGTAAGAAATCCTCCATTTCATCTCCTATTTCCTTCAAAAAAGAAGAGTACCCTCATCGGGTAATGTAAATCTTTTACTACTTTTACAGAATAGACATATTCCAAGACGAGGAAAAAACAAAGAACATGAGTGGATTTTCTATCATAGTTAAAGCTGGCCCAGACGCCGCAAGTTCCAGTGTGAGCGCTTATGGAAGCGTCCAACACATCATCACCGACGAGGAACGCAATGCCTTCGGAATTACAGATGGACCCCTGAAGAATGCTGTCGGGAAGTATTTCGGCAAAAATCCGGACGACGCTTACCTGCACAGCGACACCCCCTGGGGCGACCTCTATAGAACCTACGGTTGGCCGCAGGTTCAGACCGTGCTAGTGCTGGAAAGCGCAACCATCACGGGAATCACAGCGACCCCTGAAATCATTGCCCGCAACGACTTTAAGAACCAAAGCAGCGTTGCGGGGAATTTCAACGCTAGTGTCAGCACCCAGATCTCCAATACCGAATCGAGCAATTGGTCTCAAACGAGTACCATAAGCTTCAAAGAAACCGTTAGTTTCAATGTAGGGTTCGAGGGGCTTGGTCAAGCCGGTAGCTCAGTCGAGTGGGGCTTCAGCGAGAGTTTTGGGGTGGGCGGTTCGCAAAGTAAGACGGTCACGGTCGGTTCCACGCAGGGTGTCACAGTCCTACTTCAGCCCGGCCAATCGGTAGAGGCACAGCTCAGCTCGATCCGAGGCACGATGAAGATCCGGGTGGTATATAGGGCGTATCTGATCGGCGATACGGCCATTAACTACGGGGGGACGTACAAGGGCCACCACTTCTGGGCCCTACCGATTGACGGCGTTATGGCTGCGGCAGGTATTTCCAACTCCATAACCATCACGCAGGATATCCAGATTGGGTACTACTGCAATGCCAGTGTGCTCCTGGTGAATCCGCAAGGCGTCAAGGTGGAGGCGCTCCGGGCGGTCGCTGCCCACGCCTAAGCTCCCAGTTTTCTGAGTACAGCGCGGTGTACCGTGTCAAGCCTCTACTAGCTACATCCTAGTAGGGGCTTGTTCTCGTGAGTGCCCTTCCTCCCACTCAAATCGCTTCAGACCAAATTCAGGATGTTTCCCCCTGCCCTGCCCTCGTCTTGACGTTCTCCCCGGCGTGAACTGAACTTTTCTGAATTTTCTCCCCAATTTAACTCCTGAAGTTTACTCATAATTTCTATATTGGCAAGCCCTTTCAAGCTTTCTATAGTAGTTACATCAAGCAAGCAAGCGACGAAAAAACACCTCGCTTCTCCCCTTAATCAACTTAGTAAAAAAGGCTTCCATCATGTCTTACGAAATTACCGAAACCGCTAACAATACCGACCTAGAATTGTCTGATTTGGAGTTAGAGGCAGTAGCTGGAGGTTGCGGCGACTACCACCACGAACACCGCAAACATCACCACAAAAAGCATCACGAGTGCCACGAACATTACGAATCTCACAAGTCTTACGACTCCGATTGCAGCAGCAGCAGCTACAGCTCGTAAAACTCCTCCGAAAAACTTCCTTGGTCAGCCCCTCGCTTTTTCCCTGAATCCACCTAGTAAAAAAGGCTTCCATCATGTCTTACGAAATTACCGAAACCGCTAACAA
>NZ_DATNPA010000083.1:0-13389 GCF_036703385.1 Allocoleopsis sp.
CCTACAGAATGACTGTATAAAATTCTTGATTCCTTATCGATCATAGAATGTCAGCTTCCTGGAACTTGGGCAAGCTGTATCTTTGTATCTTTACTTCAACGCGACAGGTTCGAGGACGAATTGGTCGAGGACTAAGAGTGCATTGCGCCAGACTAAGTAGCCTTGGGGATTCAGGTGTAAACCATCGCTACTTAGTTCAGTCTTCATGTTGCCATCGGCGTCGGCAAAAAGGGGATACAGGTCGAGATAAATCACATTTTCTTCCTTTGCGATCGCCCTCAGCCGTTCGTTCAAGTCTCGGATGCGACGATTGGGAATCGCCAGAAGGCGATCGCGTCCTTCCCAGGTGGCATTTCTGGCACTGTGCGGCAATATCGACTGAACAATAATTTTGCTTTGAGGATGAACTCGCCGTAAATAGCGAACGATCAGTCGTTGGTTTGCCAAAATTGTCTCGTCAGTGACCTCCCGAATCAGGTCATTGATCCCGATCATCACAAAAATTGCCTCTGGCTGAGTCTTGTCGAATAGATCTAATCGATTCAGCAAACCTTTCGAGGTTTCGCCAGAAATTCCCTGATTCAGCCAGGTTCGTTTTGGGGGTAACAACTCGATCGGAAACCACAACGAGAGGGAATCGCCAGCGAGGATGAGCAAATGTTTGGGCTGCTGCCTTGCTGCCACATCAGCCTCTCGCCCCAGCAGTTCTACCCACTGTTGGTAATTCAGCTGGTGGCGAGGCCCTAATTCCGTTGCTGAGTCAGTAGATTTGGGGTCAGATAAGCGCGTTGCTGCCGCTGAGCGAATCATGGGAGAGGCCATTGACCACTCGTATTTGCGCATTAGTACTAAGGCGATCGCCAAAACGAGTAATCCATTAGCCGCCAGGGAGAGAAACGCCCAAGTCGGAAAAGTCTTCGAGTGAGTGGACACTTGATCAATCTAGCATCGGGTTTGAATCAGATTTTAGTGGCATTGCACTCATCCACTCAAACAAACTACAGTTGCCAATTTTACCAAACTTCGCGAACCTCCCCTCCTTGTAGCAGTCGTTTTCTAGAGAATAGGAGGATTCTCGGAGATTAGATACCTTTTTTGGTGACATCCTCCTACACCGAACCCTTAGATTACGGTGTAGGCTTCTCAACCGGACTAACGCCCCGCTGCGCTGACGCGATTGAGATTTCCTGTTTATTTCCGCGTGCGGTTGTCCATGTACCCACACCAAATTGAAAATTATGGTCTAAAGCTTTAGTGAGGAGGTCTTATAGCCCCCCAAACCCCCATGAGATAAAAATAAATTCTGGATTTTTATGAGGATTTTAAATATAGCTGTCGCTATAAAGATGAGGACAGATTTAACAGCTGAAACGACCACGTACCAGTAATAAACCTTCTGCCTTCTGCCTTCTGCCTTCTGCCTTTTGCTATAAATCTCCCCGCTTGTATCCCCTCTTGAATCAAAGACTTCAAGAGGAGAATTTTCGCGAGGATTGTTAAGTGCCTGACTGTTTAGCTCTAAATCAGCATGACTTGAATCAGAATCTAAGGGTAAAGAAGAACGTCTGGTTAGCGTAATTCACCGGATGCTCCAGCAAGACCGAGCCCTGCTGCGAACTCCTCTCCGTAACCTTCTTCACCATGTTCATTAATATCCAAACCTTGCTCTTCTTGTGAGGGTTTGACCCGCAAGTCCATGACCAAACTCAGAAGCTTGAGGATGATAAAGGTACCGACAGCCGCAAAAATGTAGGTCGCGACAACGCCGATGATTTGTGGCACCAGTAATCCTGGATTGCCAAATAGCAACCCATTATTTCCGGCACTGTTAACGGCTTTGGTGGCAAACACTCCAGTGAGAATTGCACCGACTGTACCACCGACTCCATGAACAGGATAGGTGTCTAAAGAATCATCAAACTGCAACTTGGCTTTCAGGCTGACGGCAAAGAAACAGCAAACAGACGTAATGGAACCAATCAGAATCGCCCCGATAGGAGTAACAAATCCAGCAGCGGGAGTTACACCAACCAATCCTGCCAGAAAGCCACTCGCAATCCCCAGTGCCGTTGGTTTGCCTCTAAGCGCCCATTCCAAAATGACCCAGGTCAGACCCCCAGCTGCTGGAGCAACCGTTGTTGCTACAAAAGCCACGGTTGCAAGAGACCCAGCCCCTAAGGCACTACCGGCATTAAACCCGAACCAGCCAAACCAGAGGAGTCCAATTCCCAGTAAGACAAAGGGGAGGTTATGGGGTGCTGCGGGTTGATCGGGGTAGGTTTTACGTGGACCAAGCATCCAAGCGGCGACTACAGCAGATACGCCAGAGCTAATGTGGACGACTGTACCGCCCGCGAAGTCCAACGCGCCTAGGGCACCAATCCAACCTTTGCCCCAAACCCAGTGAGCCAAAGGAGAGTAGATAAAGGTAGACCACAGGAGAATAAAGAAGAAATACGCCTTGAAACTCATTCGCTCCACGATCGCTCCTGAGATCAGGGCAGGGGTGATGATGGCGAACATCATCTGATAAACCATAAACACCTGATGCGGAATCGTTGGGGCATAGCCAATGGGATCAGGTTTGTCGAAGGCAACGTTGTTCAAGAACATCCAGTTGATGTTGCCAAAGAACTTTTCAAAGCCTTGGGCAAAACCGTTAGTACCAACGCCAGAAACCTCAAAGGCTAAACTGTAGCCCCACAAAACCCACGTCACACCAATTACGGCTATCAGGATGAGGCTCATCATCATAGTATTCAGGACGTTGCGCGATCGCACCAGTCCCCCATAGAAAAATGCCAGTCCTGGAGTCATCAACAAGACGAGCGCTGACGAAACTAACATCCAGGCTGTATCGCCACTATTGACAGGATTAGCCTCTGCTGTTTGAGCCATTGCGCTGCCCATGAGGGGGACGCACAGTAGCCACAGGGCAATGGCTCCGGTCATTAAAACTTTTTTTAGCACTTCTTTGAATCCTCTACCTCTGTCTCGGGTCAGAAATGTATCTGATTACACCAATTCCTTAACGGTCTATCTGTATCAGAAACTACAGAAACGGAATGGACGTACATTTTTCAAAAATAGACAACGAGTCTATCGAGATGGCTCCGTTTTCCACCAAGAGCCCCCATTTCTCCAGTCTCCCTTGATTGAGCTGGAGGATTAGTTATAGAAAGGGTTAGGGTCGCTGCGATCTTCCGTCATGCAGAATTCGCATGAATATCTTTCTTTCTCTTCATCTTCAAAGGCTAAGGAGGATGAATTTCTGGATTAAAAGCATATAATCGTAGCATAGGCTACAGAATAAGCATTGCGTTTGTGATTATCCAAAGCTCGGAAGAGCTTTTAAGGGCGTATGGACACGTTTAAAGCGAACTTTTCCATCCTCCAGTAGCGGCATATATCTTGAAGCCCCTATGAATAGTAAACTTTTCGGTGTTATTTGTGTCTCCTTAGCTGCCTCCATCTGGCTTGTACCGACACAAGAAGCCTTTGGCAACAGTGTCGAGTTTCAGACAACTATAAAACAGTCAAAGGCATTGCTGTATAAAATTGGCAGTAGGAAAACTGATAGTAGTGCAGTGGCTCCCAATCAAGGAGTGATACCGGAAGCTCAAGCCATTACCCCGAGTAAAAAATCTTTTCCTATTGCGGCGGCTTCTGAGACAACTGAATCTAGTCAATCGAACTCCCCCACTCAAACAATCCAGGCCAGCAACGTTTTTGGCGGACTTTTCGTTATTTTCATCTTCATAGGCTATATTTTATTCGGGCTTCAGTATAGAAAATATCGTACCCATCGGGCGGCGGTTCTACTTCGACAAATTGAAGCCTTGGAAAGAATATGGAAGATGGAGCCTTACCGATAGACAAGAGTACATACACCTTACCCATAAGTTGGTTTTTACCAAGACAGCCACCACTTGTCTCAATAGGTGAACAATGGATGTAAATCCAAGATTATAGGTTCGAGTATGGATGGAATCCATATTAACCAAACTACAAGTATGCACGACCTTATTCCACACTTCTTTGTTACCTGCAACGCCAATAACTTTGATTATGTGAATCTGATGGCAGGAATTTGTATTAGAAGTTACATATAGATAATCAGCAATAAATCTATATAATTTTGACACCTAATTTTCAGCACACGGACACATCTTTGACAAAGATTTAGTGGAAGATAATTCCCAGCCTTTTCTCACAAAACTTAGAAGAGTGACTATCAGCCGTTTGAAGCCACTCCTCTTTTCACGAACTTGCTCCCCATGAGCTAGATTGCAAAAGACTGTCTCCAGATGCTTGGACTACTGGAGCGTTTTTTATACAAATTGAGCGATTCTTGATAATCTTTATTGCGTTTTTGGCAGATCAACATTTATCGCATCGAAGTATCAATCACACCCTCAGTGCTACCAGCCAAGCTGTGACGGTCGCCGCAACGCTCCCAAATGCACCGGCTGTGTTTGTTGTGATCGCAATGTGAGCGATCGCATGAACTTAGCTAGCAGTGGCACCCCAGTCCAATTAAGGGAACCGAAGATTCCCTTGTAGGCATCCCCAAACTGTCATTTTAGCTGAGATAAATTGAAAGTAGCCGCTTTTGGGTTACAAGCTGCATGGCATAAACCAATTCCTAGGACTCGGATTTATTGCCAGTTGCCATGGCGTTGCTTGCTTAGGAATCGGCTGTTTTTTAAGCTAAATTGTAATCCCTCATACAAAACCGTACAAACATGTGGGAAGATAGTCAAGAGACTAAATTCCTTAATAATGTGAAAAAATAGCGGTTAAAAACTGTCAATTATTATATTTATTTCTGAAGTTTTCTGTATCGGAAGATACAGATTTTAGTCATTTTTAAGATTTACTCATATCTGAGATAGAGAAATTTCCTAAGCCGATGCTAGCTAGTAATTAATTTGAAATTGCTGAATAAAGAATGAGTCTCGTTTAGTGGACATGAACTAATCTTAATAATTAAATTAATTTTAACTAGGATAAATATGAATTTTAAAAAAAATCCTAAAATTAGAACTATCAAAGTAATAATATTTATGATTTTTGTATATATAAAATAATCTTAGGATGTAAGTTAAATAAATCTTGTTTTAAGGAATTTATAAAGCTGCTTCAGTCTAATTAAGAAAGTAATTTATCACAGGCTTTCCAAGAAGAACAGCAAGATTTTCCTCTTTTGTAAAAAAAACTTAACACAATGGAACTTTTAACATCTCCGTCGCGTCTCCGTCTTGAATTAGTGAACACAAAGTCTGTAATCTACGAAAAACCGGAAATTCGGTCAGGTTAAAGAATTCTCTTTTAGAGGACAGTGGTTTATGTCTCGTTTGTCTGTTTGGAAGTCAGGAAGCTCTGCCCTACTCGTTTTGGGATTAGCAGTTGGTGTCACTGCGCCAATTGTGATTTCAGCACCAGCAACAGCAGCTACCTTTGTAGATATTCAACGTCACTGGGCGCGACCCTTCATTGAAGCGTTAGCGCAAGAAAACTTAATTAATGGATTTTCAGATCAAACCTTTAGACCTGATCAACCCGTAACCCGTGCTCAGTTTGCGGCGATGATTCAGCAAGCGTTTGATGAAAATAATGTACAGTTGTCACGCCAATTCGATGAGGCGGCGGCTGACTATTGGACAAGTCGTGATTTAGGGAGTAATAGACCATCGAACCGTCAATTGCGTTTATCTGACCCCCTTTCTAGAGGGCAGGTACTTGCCGCTCTCGCTGATGGCTTAGGCTTATCTCCAAGAGGTTCAGTCGATAATATCTTAAGCTTCTACAGAGATGCTTCAAAAATTCCTAGTGCAGCACGAGAGCCTTTGGCTGCCGCTACACAACAGGGGATTGTTGTCAACTATCCTGATGTGACTTCTCTCGTTCCCACAAAAACTGCAACCCGTGCTGATGTTGCCGCTTTCATTTATCAAGCTTTAGCGAATGAAGGAGTACTAACTCCCATTGCGAGTCGATCGCAAGCGTATAACTATATTGTTCGGGTGGATGCTAGAACGAATCAAGCCATAAACAACAGCTCTAACAACCAAGCTATCAACAATAACCGAAATACTCGAACTGCACAATACAAAGTGCCAAGAGGTACACCGATTAATGTGGAATACCCAGAGTCAAATCAGATCATTTTAGCTCCTGGTGAAACCCGAAACCTGACATTAGTGGTTGCCCAAGACATTAAAAACTCACTAGGGGAGATTTTAATCCCTAAGGATAGTGAGATTGAAGGTCAAATTGTACCACGCTATAGCGGAGCGCAGTTTCTGGGTTTTCAGTTTGTGGCTCAAAGATTGATAGTTGCCGATGAGCCTTATAACAATATCAACGTAACGTCCTCGCTGCTGGCAGCTCAGCAACCTGAAGCTCCCAAACCACCGCGAAGTCTTGGAGATGCTGCAATTAATGTCTTGACTGGCGTCTTAACGGGTCGATCTTCTACTGCTAATCAACAGCAGAAACCCATTGTGATTGATCCAGTAATCGATTTACAGCTGACTGTCGGTTCTGACTTTTACGTGAATAGTGTTACCAGCGCCCAAACCCCATCTGGAAGATAAGGTAAAGGGAAAAAGCTAAAAGGGGGGATAATTACAAAAAAGGCAGAAGGGAATAAGAACATTAGTTGTGGGTTATTGCCCACCCCAAAAAGCAAAAAAGTTTGTGTCTGCTTTCTGCCTTCTTGTGCTAGAACATCTTCGTTAAGTATTGTTGGTAGCCCAGTTCATCGAGCTGGGCTTGTTTATCGAAAACAGATTGAGCTAAGTTTTGGCGATACTGCTGTACTTTTTCGAGTAATTCTGGCTGGTGAGAGGCCAAAATTTGCACGGCTAACAAACCAGCATTTTTCGCATTGCCGATCGCAACTGTAGCTACTGGAATTCCGGCAGGCATTTGCACAATCGAGTAGAGGGAATCAACGCCTTGTAACTGGCGAGTGGCTACGGGTACACCAATGACCGGTAAAGGCGTCAGCGAGGCTACCATCCCAGGTAGATGAGCCGCTCCTCCAGCTCCGGCGATAATCACCTTGAGTCCCCGCTGATGGGCTTCTTGGGCGTATTTCACCATTCGTTCCGGCGTGCGGTGGGCGGAAACAATTGCCACTTCACAGGATACGCTGAATTCTTCACAAACTGCGATCGCACCCTGCATTGTGGGTAAATCGGAATCGCTGCCCATAATAATGCCAACTAAAGGTTTGTCTGTAGTCATTGGTTGAAGGGTTGAAGGTTGGAGGTTGAAGGTTGAAGGTTGAAAGTTATAAGCTGCAACCTGCTATAGCAAAGCGGTAGCGACGCTAGGAGTGTCACCTTCAACCAAAGAAAGGATAAAGCACACATGTCTCCCAATCTGGATATTATCAATGCTCGTGTGCCCGGTTATCAGGGTTTGCAGCAAATTAGGGTGGATAAGCAGGGCGTTATTGCCTGCATTGAGCCAATGGACAGCACCTTTTCTAAGGGGGTAGCTGATCAATCATCACTGATGGATGTGGCTGGGGATTGGGTGTCACTAGGCGGTGTTGATTTACAGATTAATGGGGGATTGGGATTAGCGTTCACGGACTTGAGCCTAAATGATGAATTCATATTAAAGAGAATTTGTCAATATTTATGGAATCAGGGCGTTGATGCTTTCCTGCCGACTCTCGTCACGACTTCGGTGGAAAATATTCAGCGATCGCTTGTTGTTATTGCTGAGTTTTTAGCCTCTCACGTCCCACTGACTAAGGGGGGGCAAGAGGGAGTTGCTCAGATTTTGGGCGTCCATTTAGAGGGGCCATTTCTCAATCCCCAAAAGCGGGGAGCACATCCTGCCGAGTACTTACTGCCGTTGACGGTTGAACAGGTGAAACGGGTGCTGGGGGATTATGCCCATGTTGTGAAGGTGATGACGCTGGCACCGGAATTAGACACAACGGGTGAGGTGATTCCTTATTTGCGATCGCTAGGGATTACCGTGAGTTTGGGACACTCTCAAGCAACGGCTACCCAAGCTGAAGAGGCTTTTAAACTGGGAGCATCGATGGTCACTCATGCCTTTAATGCTATGCCGGGACTGCATCATCGAGAACCAGGATTATTGGGTGCTGCCCTTGTCCATCCAGGCGTCTACTGTGGTCTAATTGCAGATGGTCAGCATGTCAGTCCAACGATGATACAGCTACTTCTACGTGCGGGCTGCTATGAGAAAGGGCTGTTTTTGGTGAGCGATGCCTTGGCACCGATCGGATTATCGGATGGAGTTTACCCTTGGGATAAGCGCCAAATTGAAGTGAAAAATGGCACAGCACGACTAGACGATGGCACGTTGGCGGGGACAACACTGCCGTTGTTGGTGGGGGTCGAGAATTTGGTGCAGTGGGGGATGTGTGGAGTAGAAGAAGCGATCGCACTGGCTACGGAAGCCCCTCGATATGCGATCAATCTACCTGGAATTGCTGTGGGTCAAGCCGCAAAGCTGTTGCGCTGGCATCTAGATGAAGCAACATCCAAACTCACCTGGCAACGCTTAATCTTGGAAACAACGCTAAATCATTGAAGTGGCGTTTGTGCAAGCCTAACAAGACTGAACAATTCGGTTAATCAGTAGATAAATTGCATAAGAGGCAGACGTTAGGGAGATAAGTACTACAGGTACTGTCTACTCCTCAGCACGACCCATGTTGATTAACGAATTGGTCATTAACCCCTTACTCTTCTTCCGAATTATCGTCATTGTCATCGCCTCGGTTTGCCTACACGAACTTGCTCATGGGTGGGCGGCTGTCAGTCAGGGCGATGATACGCCTAAAAAAACTGGTCATTTGACACTCAATCCAGTCGTTCACATGGGCTGGTACTCCATCATCTTCCTCTGTATTGGTGGCATTTGCTGGGGTCAAATGCCTGTGAACCCATCTAAGTTTCGCTCTCCGAAGTGGGGAAATATTCTGGTATCTGCCGCAGGGCCATTGCTCAATCTTGCTCTGGGTATTTTGTTCCTGATACTGCTCAAAGTATCTTTCAACTCCCCTTTAGAGGGAATTGTAAGTTCTCAATTCCTATTGCTAGGGGCACGCATTAACTTGATGTTGTTTCTGTTTAATCTGCTCCCCATTCCACCCTTAGATGGGTTCCATGTGTTTAGTGAATTTTTCCCTAGCTTTAAACCGCTCGAAAACAGTTCTTATGGGTTGTTGGCTTTGATGATTATCTTTAGTACTGGTTTGACGTCGGGACTGGCAGACCTTGCCGATCTCATGATCAAAGTAGTGAGTGGGATGTGATTAACTCATTACCTCAATAACAAGGCTGAGTCATAGGGGTGAGATGAGGAATCATCGAGATACAGACAATCTCACTCTTAGCCTCAAGCCTCACTCCGACAAGAGGAAGAGCCGGATTGACCCTCCATCCACAACAACTGGTAAAGTAAGTAACCGTGCCCAATTCCTTATGACAATCCAACTTTATGAACACCATTGATGACAAAATCGTTGTCAAAGAATATTTTAATGCTACGGGATTTGACCGTTGGCGGCGGATTTACGGCGATGGCGAGGTGAATAAAGTTCAGCTCGATATCCGCACTGGACATCAGCAAACCGTCGATACCGTCATCAGTTGGCTGGAGGCAGACGGCAATTTATCGGGTTTGTCCATCTGTGATGCGGGTTGTGGCGTCGGCAGTCTGAGTATCCCCTTGGCGAAAGCGGGTGCTAAAGTCTTTGCCAGCGATATCTCGGAAAAAATGGTGGATGAAGCCAAAGACAGAGCCAAGGAGAGTTTGGGCAATACGGACAATCTTACCTTTGCCGCACAGGATTTAGAGGGATTGAGTGGCAAATACAACACCGTTATTTGCCTGGATGTGCTGATTCACTATCCCCAAGATAAAGCCGCCCAAATGATTGCTCATCTTGCCTCGCTTGCCGAGTCTCGCCTGATTCTCAGCTTTGCTCCCAAAACTTTGTGCTACAGTTTGCTCAAGAAAATTGGAGAGTTGTTTCCAGGACCGAGTAAAACTACCCGTGCTTACTTACATCGTGAAGCCGACATCATCAAAATTTTGGAAGATAACGGCTTCTCGATTCAGCGCAGTGCGATGACGAGTACTCGCTTTTACTTCTCTCGCCTTCTGGAAGCTACCCGTCAATGAGGTTAGAATTTTGGTGGCATTCATGCAATAACTAAAGCCATGAAGCTCATCAAGAAATTGTCAGCAGGCTTCCTACTCACCCTAGGAAGTTTTGGTTTGATCGCCGCAGCTTATGCTCCATTTGATTACGAAATTAGCCCGGAGGAGCAACGCAGCGATGCGATCGCTTGTCTCCTCTTTGGCTTACCTCTGACTGGCGCAGGCGGATGGATGGCTTGGCAGTTGCATCAACAAGGGAAGAAAGAAAAACGCGATCGCCTGCAATCCATCTTCTACGGCCTTCTAAAACAAAGCAAAGGGCATATTACGCTTCTCCAGTTTGCGATGGAGGCAAAGCTAACCGGAACTGAGGCAAGGCAATTTCTGGATGAACAAGCCAGAGAGTTCAATGCCAATTTGGAGGTAAACGAGCAGGGCGAAATTTTCTATTTTTTCAACAGTGGAGCGATTAACGATCAATCTATAGCGCCTTCAAGTGATACAGTTCCTCCTGCCTTACTCAAAAAAAAGAAGCGCAGAAGAAAAAGAGATTTAAACTAAATAGAACTCATCCAACCAGAATTGTAATCATGAAGCAATTCAAAAAAATCTCTGCGGGTTTGCTTCTCACTATTGGATTTATATTCTTGATGGTTCCAGTGGTTGTGCTAACCAGGCAAGACGCAACCCCAGAGGATCGGATGGATGCCATAGGGGGTTTGGTGTTTGGTTTTCCGGCGGCTGCTTGGGGTGGGTGGTTAGCCTGGAGCCTCAAGCGCAAAAATCACAATGAAGGATGCGATCGTCTTCACTCTACGTTTTATCGATTGCTTAAAGAGGGTAATGGGCAAATTACCATCATGCGATTTGCAATGGAGGCACACTTACCTGCCGCTGCGGCACAGCAATATTTAGATGAAAAAGCTAAAGAGTTTGATGCCGATTTTGGCGTTAGTGAAGCAGGTGGAATTTTCTATTACTTTATTTTTTAGTTGATAAAAGTTGATTTATGACTCGAATTTTTATTGCAATCGCTGCCATTCTTGCAGGCTTAGCTGTAGCAGCTGGAGCCTTTGCCAGCCATGCCCTGAAAGAAAAGCTAACGGAGCGTGCCTTGGAAATTTTTGAGACAGGTGCTCGTTATCAGATGTATCACGCCCTAGCGTTGCTGATGGTGGCATTGTTGTTAACCCGTGCTGAGAGTTCGCAAAATTTCTTGACGGCATCAGGTTCGGCTTTTATTGTCGGTATTGCTCTGTTTTCGGGTAGTTTATACGCCTTAAGTTTGAGTGGAATTAAGTGGCTGGGTGCAATTACACCGTTGGGCGGTGTGGCGTTTATGGTGGGTTGGGGGTGCCTGGCGATCGCGGCTTGGGGTTTCAAGTAAGGTAAAGGTGCGATCGCACTTTCAGCTTGTAGTAGGTTGAATGAGTGCGCTCGCTTTCCTAGGTATAAGACAAAGCTGACTGTATATGCTCTTGGGCAATGCGTGTTACTCAAGCCGTAAGTTGGGCTTGGTTCTCCCAAAATTTGTCTCCCTTGGATTGAGTCTTAAAGTTTACATTATTAGGTTTTTTAATATGGTAACTCCAGCCATCTCTTGAAATATTTCTGGCGGACATTTTTCTATAAAAAACTTCTAACAAAATTGGTTGTAAAGTAAAATATGTGTTTTGTTTAATTCAAATTTTAGCTCTATTGGCAACCGCCATTCACGCTCATGCGTCCAATCTATTATTTTATTATGGTCTGAAATATCAAAGTTAACAATTCGCCAATGTTGGTCTTGAGGTAACAGTTTTTTAGCTATTTCTATTTGATCATAGAAAACGGGACGACCCCCTTTCCTAAAAATGTAAGGCTTGAAGAAAGCGATACCGACGCCACAGTAACGATACCGCTCATTGGGATTTGCACTACGTCTTTGACGTTCATGCTCAATATTTTGAATAAGACTATAGAAAGGCACGTCTTGAAAACATACAGCAGGCGTTTTACCTACAATAAAGCCTTTCTCAGTTGTGCTTCCCCTAATAACTCTATCCTTGAGAATTTCAATTAAATTTTCCGTTGCTAGTTGATTAATTTCATCTTCATCAGTTAAGTTTTTAATATTAAAACTAGGTTTTGTAAGGTGAGTAACACCATTTGTAATGTCAGAGCGATTAGCAATTCGAGAATACCATTGTTCCGAGTTGTAGCCCATGCTTAGTCATCCTTTTCAATTGCTTCATGGTAGGTGACGTATTCACTTGTGTAGCGAGTTGTCTCACATTCTTGTCTCATACTCTATATTGGCGGAGCTCGCTTACTCCCTACGATGGCTCTCTTACCTGGTGAAGGTAACAGATAGCGATCGCACTTACTCTGTCACTCTAAGGTTTTTGCTTTATAGCGATTATTAGCTCATCAAGCGTACAGTTCAACAATTCCATCAATTGCTTAGTTTGCTCAAATGTAAGCTTCGGCTCTACTGAGCCTTTTTCCCAGATGGAAATTGTTTTTTGTGTCACTCCGATCGCATCGGCAAGTTCTTGCTGAGTTAAGCCAGAGCGCTGCCGCAGCGTCGTTAGTGTTAGTTCATCATTTTCTCCAGCCATTATACTTGACGGTATATTCTTCCAAGCGATATACTCAGCGGTATAAGAGAAACACAGAAAGGCGGAAAATCAGTAAGCCGTTTTTAAGCTAGGAACTTGTTTGCCTATGCTTAAATGTCTGCTTTGATACCCTCTCTTTCCTCAGTGTCTTATATTAAGCTGTCACACAACCAAGAACTAGCCAGTAACCGAGGGTTGCAGACTTTGTGATGCCGTCTCGGTGAAGTGATCAGTCTGCCAGCCGCCCACAGAATAGAATTCTGGGGCTATACAAACAAAGCCTGCCTTCGCAGGCTCAAGAAAATTCTGAATTTTAATAGTCCGCCTACGCGGACTAGGTTTGTGTAGCCGCAGGTTTCAACCTGTCGGCAACTGGCTCCCCCATCCATCTACTCAATCAAATACCCATGAGGAAATCAAAAGTGACCGAAGCCTTACGAGTCGCGACAGATATTGCTGCCATCCGAGCAGTACTCAATAAACGCGGCTACACAATTCGTAAACAACCCAAGCAAGCAGCCTGGGCTATCTCTGTGACACCTAACGAGAGCTATCTACTGACCTATCAACCCGCCCCCATCAGCGCCTGGGTACTCCATCCCCAAAGCGACGAACCCAACCGCCAAAC
>NZ_DATNPA010000084.1:0-2735 GCF_036703385.1 Allocoleopsis sp.
GTGTATTTTAAAGGCGCGTGAGGACGGTGGAGCGTTTCAGTCACTGGCAGATTTTTGCGATCGCGTTGATTTACGCACGGTTAACCGCCGCGCATTGGAAGCTTTAATTTACTGTGGTGCCTTCGATAAGCTTTCAGCCAATCGGAAGCAACTCATCGAATACTTAGACCTTGTTATCAGTTGGGCACAAGATCGCGCTAAAGATCGAGACAGTGGTCAGACTACCATTTTCGATCTCTTAGGAAACACTAACGGCAGCAAAAACTCCACTAACGGTGCTTTAGAATCAGCTCCCAAACCTCCTGATATTCCAGATTTTTCCCCACAGGAAAAGCTACGCTTAGAAAAAGAGTTGCTTGGTTTCTATGTGTCTGATCATCCTCTAAAATCAGCGCACCAAGCGACTAAAGTTTTATCTCCGATTAGTCTTTCTGACTTAGGCGAACACGGGAAGCGAACAACGATTAGTGTAATTGTCATGCTTACTGATATTAAGCAGATTGTTACTAAAAAAGGCGATCGCATGGCTATTGTTCAGATGGAAGACTTAAGTGGACAAGCGGAGGGCGTTGTCTTTCCTTCCACTTACGAACGCATCGAGCGATTCATCCAACCCGATACTCGTCTGATTGTTTGGGGCAAGGCTGATAAGCGAGATGAGCAAACGCAAATGATTATTGAGGATGCTGAGTTAATTGAAACGGCACCGATGCTGATTGTGGAACTACCACCCCAACAACTGACTAAAAATGAACTCAATCAACTCAAGTCTATTTTGCAAGCACATTCAGGGCAAAAGAAACAAGCTAAAGTCCCAGTACTAGCAACAGTCGCTGCGGCGAATCATCAGCAATTTGTTCGCTTTAACGCGAAATACTGGGTACAAGATTGTAATACAGCTGTTGCTGCTCTTCAGAGAGCCGGATTTTCTGCTCGTACTTCTGCGATCGTGGGTAGCTGATAGGAATCAAAGAGTAGAACAACACAGGTGCAAGTCTTAGATAGAGTGGCATCGTCCACTCTACTTTAGGTTTAACTCGGAGGATTATTAGGATTCTTTGAACCGAGAAACTGAGATTTTAACTCCTCCAGTTCGCGATCAATTTGAGTTTTGGCGGCTTGCTGACTAGGAGACGAAGCTGGCTGAGGTGCTGGTTTTTGAGCTGGACTTTTGGGAGTTGGAGTAGCCAGAAATTGAGAGCTTATTTCGGCTAATTCTGCATCGATCGCTCCCTTAGGCTTCGTCACAGCAGGCGAAGATTGTGGAGGTGTTACCACAGGTTTACTCGGCTTCTGTTGTTTTGCTACCGCCGCTTGGGGGGTCTGAGGATTCAAATCTTTGAGAACCTCAGCAGCGGATTGATAGCGTTGGTTGATGGCACTTTCTATCATTTTGTCCAGGATGCGACCTAGAGCATCGCTGACCGGTTTTTTCAGTGCCTTCCGCCATACCCAGGTGTTTTCACGAGCGTCAAACAGGTCAAAAGGGTGCATCATAGTCAAGAGATGAATGCATGTGACACCCAGACCATAGATATCACTGGCAAAAACAGCTCTACCAAAGCTTTGTTCGGGTGCGGCAAAACCGGCTGAACCGATCGCTGTTCCCGTTCTTGCTAAAGCAGTTCCTGTCGCGACTTTCGACGCTCCAAAATCAACGAGAACAAGTTGGCTATCGCGGCGACGGCGAATAATATTTTCGGGCTTGATATCCCGGTGAATGACGTGATGTTGATGGACAAATTGCAACACAGGTAACAAATCGCTGAGTAGCGATCGCACTTGAGCTTCGTTGAAAGCCCCATTATTTGTCAGTTCTTGGGCTAAATCTTTGCCATCAATAAACTCTTGCACCAGATACTGTTGGTTATCTTGAGAAAAATACGCCAGCAGTTCAGGAATCTGGGGATGTTTGCCCAATTCATCCAACCGTACTGCCTCTTGAGTGAATAACTCTGCTGCCTTTTGAACCGTGTTCGTGCCTTGCGCTTGGGGGAAAAACTGCTTGATTACACAACGAGGGTGGGAGGGTTTATCCTCATCCACCGCTAAGAACGTTTTACCAAAGCCTCCTTGTCCCAGCGGTTCTATCGCTCGGTAACGGTCTTTAAGCAGTAACTTTGACCCACAAGTCCGACAAAAGTTTGTTCCTGCTGGATTCTGGGGCACTGGACAGGCGGGATTAAGACAGTAGTTCATGCTAATAACTTCTTGGGCATGTATCTCTATTTTGCCTGACGTAAAAGCTATCTTGCCTAATACAAAGGTAACCGCTTCAGATGAAAGTGCACAATCAAGTAGGGTGCGTTAGGCGCTGCCCTAATAGTAAGTTGTTACTAATTATGCGTAATTTTGTGCGCCGGAACGCACCAGCTAAAGGTCTTGCGTTATACCTTGTTAGCACACCCTACTTCATCCTTCAGTGGATGTCTGCTTGACTTGAATCACGGCTTGCCGGAAGCCTAGGACAATCAAAATGTTGGAAAGGGTCAAAAAAAACTCGGCACTACCATGCAGCCAATCCACATTGGCTAACGCTTCTCCATAAGCCACTTTGGCGTAAATTCCGGCTGGGATAGTGACGGCAACAAAAACCAGAGTCATGTAAAAGCCAATGAGCGCCAAACGGGGCATCTTCCCGGAGCGAGTAATAAACCACAAAAATCCGAGATAAGGAAATAGAGAAACTGCAAATAATGCGTCTTTAGAAATCATATAACTTTAACTCAAAACTC
>NZ_DATNPA010000085.1:0-7800 GCF_036703385.1 Allocoleopsis sp.
GTACTATAATGTCACGCCAAGCCAAGAAGTAAAACAACTCCCGGTAAGTCCATAAGTCTTTCCAATATTGTCTCTCTGCACGACCTGCCTCAATAATTAGTTCTTGCTGATGCATCTGCTTTCCTGTAATCGGCTGATTAAAAATTTGAATCAAAGAAATAACTATATTTGCTTTGTTAGGACATTTAGGAGACGAAGAGCTTAGACCCGAATTTCTCGGAAAAAAAGCGATCGCAACCGCCAGGAGTTATATGACTTAGGGGCTTGGGTTTGATCAGCAGTCAACTATTTATTTTTAAAAATATAATACCACTTTGGGAGGATGTGTATAGATTTTTTTTAATCTTCACCTAAAATTTATAATCGCCGAGCAAACTCATGCGAATCTAAAAGCCGCTAAATTACTTCCTCCATAAAGATTTCCCAAATCGGAAAAAGAAGCGCTGAATCTAGCACAAGCTTCACCGCGACTAATTATTGATAAATATTTCAATGATCAGTTCGGTTTAGCCTCGATTGGAGCAACTATCCATCAATGCTACTTCAAGATCGCTTAACCTCACTGTTAATACCAAACTTAGCTTTCTTCGGGTTGGCAGAATTTGGCTCCTTATCCTTATATTGGCCTTTAGTGTAGTAGAAGTAGCTATCCGGTTCGTTTTTAATCATTACGCCATTAGCCACTAACCCTAGGACATTCTGACCCGATCGCCCAAGAAACTCCTTAGCCCCCTTAGCGTCAGGAAAATCTACCCCCCTAGGTCGAACTACCAGTAAAATGCCGTCAGCCATTTTGCCCAAAATAGGAGCATCTGCGATTCCAGCTAGAGGAGGAGTATCCACGATTACAAAGTCATAGATATTCGAGAACGTTTCAATTAAAGAAGCCATCCGTTTTGAGTCGAGAAGCGCCACAGGGTTAGGAGGTATTACTCCAGAGGTAAGAACATCCAGCTTAGGCATGACTTCCCGTAGAACTTCAGTGAATTCAGCCTCACCGACAAGGATGTTACTTAAGCCCACTAAATTTGTTAGTTCCCATATATGGTGTTGAGACGGATGACGCATATCCGCATCGACCAACAAGACTCGGCGTCCCACTTGAGACATAGCTACCGCTAAATTAGCAGATACTTCAGACTTTCCTTCCTTGGGGACGGAACTCGTCACGACAATAGCTTTAATTTCTTTGTCTGAACTCAGGAATTTCAAATTAGCCTGAAGCATTTGGTAAGCTTCGTTGATCGGAGAGTACGGGAAATCTCTAGCAAAAACATTGGGTACAGTCCGGTCTAGATTTCCAATATGAACACTTTTTGCCGATTTGCTTAAGGCAGGAATGACTCCCAGTAAGGTATACCCAAATAGTTCCTTCGCCTCTTTGACACTTTTAACCGATCTGTCTATCAGATCTAGCAAGAAGGCTGTGGCTATAGCAAGCATGATACCTACAATACCTCCCGCTATCAGGTATTTTTTCTTACCAGGGCCAGCGTTCTTCTCAGGAATCAAGGCAGTCTCAATAATACGAGCGTTACCTACAGTTTGATTTTCTGCTACCTGTGCTTCTTGAAGCTTATTCAAAAGAGTCTCGTAGGTAGTTTGGGATGCCTCAACCCGTCGCTGTAGTTCTCGCTGGGTCTGCTCTAATTTAGGCAGGCTCTTAGCTCGATTTTTATAATTTTCTTTTATATTGTAGAGAACGGTTAGCTGGTTAGCCAAACCGGAGCGTTGTCCTTCAAGCTGAACGAAATTCACCGTTAATCCTTGCTTGAGATCTCCAAGTTGTAAATTCTTAATCGGCACATTTTGTTGGCTCCCAAGAACTTGGTATACTCGCTCTTGCAGTAAGGCGCTCAGTTCCGCTTCTTTACGCTTTAAGCTAACTATCGGCGGGGCTGTATCAAGGAAGCGTCTCCGTTCACCCGCGAGCTGAGTTTGTACCTTTTGGAGTTCTGTAAGTACCTCCTTTACTCCAGGCGACTGACTCAAAGAAGCAACGGCTACAGCTTCCTCTTGATTTAGACCTAGCTGGTTACGGACGGATTCAGACTGGGCAGTTATATTTGCCAGTTGAGCCTGAGTTTGAGAAATTTGACCGTTTATGGCTGAGATAGCTTGTACTGCCGTGCTTGCTTCCTCTGACAGAGCCACCACTTGATTCTCTTCTTTAAATTGACGCAAAGCTGCATCGGCTTGCCTGACCGTGGTTTCCAGACTAGGTAGTTGTTTACTAATAAATAGGCGGGCGGCTTTAGCTTTAGCTTGATTATTGAGGACATTGTTGGCGATGTAAACATCCATAATTTTATTAACCACCGCCGCAGCCACCTTAGGGTCAGCGTCCTGATAGGTAATTTGCAGTAAGTCTGTCCCAGTAACAGGTTTCACCTTAAGCCCTCCCACTATAGCTTTTGGATCGAGGGGCTTACCCTTTTTGTCTCTAAGATTCAGTACTTTCACAGTCTCTTGGGCAATGCTATGTGAAGCAATAATCTGTGCTTCTGTAGATAGGGGGTCGCTCTTTTCCCCAATGGAAGCAAGCTCTCCTATATTATTTTTCAAGCCGGTCAGCTCTGAAGGACGGTCTGGTTTGAAGAGAAGCTTTCCCTCTGCCTGATAGACGGGCTTTTGCCTGGACGCGGCTAGAGTGGCAAGTAAAAAAAGAATTCCAAAAACTCCCATAGCTGGGAGCCAGCGCCGTTTAAGAACAAGCCAATATTTTTGAAAATCTATCTCTTCTGAATATTCTGGAACTTCCATAAGCGCTTATGAAAAAGGTTTGAGACAAACAGAGATAGCTAGGGCGCGTATACGATGCTAAGCCAACACTCGATTTGATTGAGCCAGGATGTATAGTTAGGAACGTAACACCAAGCAGCTACCAGTCGTAGCACATGAGGATAGATTTAGGGGTCTTGGGTTAGTCAACCCTAAAAATTCACTCTGCTTCTGGCTCAGCTTCAACTGTATCTTACGGTTCGCTCATTTGGCTCTCCCGTACTTAATAGTGGGAAACCCAAGTGTCACTGATGGCTTTCTGAAAAAATGAAGCAAAAATATTATTATATAACTTTTTGGTGAGCTTAAAACGTTATATGAAATACTTTTTAAAAAAATTCTGCCTTAATACTAAGGGCGCGTAGTTTGCCGCTAAATAAATAATTTATTAAGATTTCCTATAGGTGTAGAATTCTAAAAATTTTTCATGTACCTTTAGTATGAAAAGCAAGAGCTTTATTTTAAGGACACACCACGCAGGAAGGCTTTGTTGAGATAAACTCCTTTGGGAAAACAATAACTTCCCAATAATACTGCTAGTGATGCATCGTCTCTTCTATTCTATGCATCGATTTTAAACTGGCTCTCCAGACTGCTGCCTCTAAGATTTTTTCCAAATCTGGATTAGCAGAATCTACTGATCATTTGAGATTAGTTAAAAGATTTTTCACCATTATGGGAACTTCTACGATTGAATCTTCTAAGTTAGATTTACGAGCACCATTTTTCACAAAACTGCGCCAGAATGCCTATGGAACATGGCTTCGCATTGTTACTCTGGTTTTAGGGGATTTATTCTTTCTCTCACTGGCATGGGTAATGGCAGGAACGTATGGAACTTTTTTACATTCTTTTTGGTCAATCAAAATCAACCCAGCATCATTGTTTGTAGTTCTTCCTATCGAAGTAGGTATTATTGCAGCACAAAAGCTCTATCAATCTGGGCAAAATCGATGTGACTATTGGAATCTTATTAAAGCAATCAGTTTTTCCCACCTCATCCTATTGAGTATCGCTTTTCTCTATGAGCCAATCAAGTTTGTTTCCCGCTCCACATATCTATTTTCGTGGTTATTAAGTATATTTTTTATATGTGTTAGTCGATGGATCACAGATCTTCTACTTCAGCAGCTTCGTAAGGGAGGTGCATTTCGCTATCCTACCCTGATAATTTGTCCTCCCGAAGATGCTGAAAAAGCTATTGGCTTATTAGAACGGGAAAATTGTTATAAGACAATTAAGTACGTTGATGCGTATTCATTGGAAAAATCTAACGTTAGAGTATTCATTGAAGCCATTCGTTATCTAGGTGTAGGAGAAGTTTTTGTCTCCTCTTGGAAGAAGATAAAAGATCCAATGTTCCTTTATTGGAGTCTTCGCAATGCTGGTATTACATTGCGTATTTTGTGCATGGACGTAGAATCTTTTTACCGAAATTCAGATATATCAATGATAGGTGGGGTACCGACTATCAATTTTTATTCCCCCATAATTACGGGTTTTGATTTCTGGATGAAGCGAATTTTTGATTTTGTTTTTTCTATTTCACTACTAATTTTATTAGCCCCGGTTTTACTAATCATTGCAATAATTATTAAGTTGGATTCTTATGGTTCCGTTTTTTACAAACAAGAACGCGTTGGTCTACATGGAAAACAATTCAAGGCGTGGAAGTTTAGAACTATGCATACTAATGCAGATCAGTTCCAGAAAGAGCTAGAAGCCCGTAATGAAATGAAAGACGGTGTTCTTTTTAAAATGAAAGATGACCCTCGCATTACAAAGGTTGGAAAATTTCTGCGCCGCTACAGTCTAGACGAATTGCCACAATTATTTAACGTTCTTATTGGAGAAATGAGTTTAGTTGGTCCTCGTCCTTTACCAGTGAGAGATGTGCAAAAATTCTCTGAGCATCACTTTATTCGCCATGAAGTTTTGCCTGGGATAACAGGACTTTGGCAAGTATCGGGACGCTCAAATCTTACCAACTTTGAGGATGTATTGCGTCTAGATGCTTTTTACATGGAGAACTGGACACTCGGATTAGACTTGCAGATTTTACTGCGAACAATCGTCGTTATTCTTCAAAAGAAGGGGGCTTACTAGACCAGCTCGGCAGAAGTAACCCACCAGCCTAGAATGGGGTGAAAACTAGGGTAAACTGCCAAGAGTTCAGGGAGTAACAATCAGCTCAAAAGCTGGGCATACTTGCTGTTCATCGGTTTAATGGGGCGAGCAAAGATACAACTTAGTCGGCGTCCCTAAACCGAAAGTCATTCACATATAATTCGCGTATACATTTAGGCAAAGCCCATAGTCAAGCTTACTTGGATGCAGTAAGCAATTCAAAATTCAAAATTCAAAATTCAAAATGAGGAAAGTCACTAGTGGCAAGCCTTTTGGAAACTGTCACAATGCAACTTGTAAGCGTAACAGCTTAGAACAGATGGCTCGTCGGATAAATTAAGTTAAGGCAGCAATGCCAACACGGCGACAGGAGAACCGCTACCACCCAAGAGACGTAGAACGCCAATAACTAATATTGTACCGATCGCAGGCAACTGGTCTAAATTAGTCAGATTCTCTAGCACAATCCGAGGCTGTTCTAAAACTAAACGATTGATGGCGAAGGTTGTATCCTGTCCTGAGTCCACACCATGCGTATCAATCCCTATCCCAGCAATCTGCCGTTCTTTTAGCAAAAACTGGGTTGCCTCACTACCAAAACCGGGGAAATGCATTCCTCCAGAGGCATCTTGATTGAAAAATGCCTCCTGATTTGACCACTTCGACTGCCAACCTGTAAATAGCAGCACTACACTTTTTGGAGGAATCTGACCGTATTGTTGCTCCCAGGCCAGAACATCAGCTAATGTAAGCGCATAATCAGTATTACTAGCTGCCTGCTTGCGAATATCAATAACCACGGCTTGTGCAATTAATGACTCAGCCGGGTATTTGTCAATGCTCATCCCTTCGGGATAAAAACTATTAGGCGCATTCATGTGTGTAGCACTATGTTCCCCAAGAGAGAAACGCCGCAGGTAATAACCCTCTTTATCCAACTCAGCTACCGTCTCCAATGCGACAGAGGGGTCACCAGGCCACAGGGGGATTGCGGGGTCGATAATGTGAGAAAGATAAACGATTCGCCTAATGGTAAGGGTTAAGGGTACAAGATTGTTAGCGGGTGGGTGATTGGGTGATTGACTGTCCATAAGCTTCCCTTGATGGTTGAGGAAAGGAGTGAGGAGAAACGATGAAATTTTTACGAATTTTTATGATCGGATTATTGTTCATCGGCTTAATTGCATCAACAGGTTATGCTTTGGAACAAAATCAGAATCGACTGAAGATTGAAGACATTACGCTTCAAGTATTTGACCGTTCAACCAATAAGCTGTCTCCCCTCTCTCCCCTGCCAAACCCCTACGGTATGGATATGGATGTTCTCGTTACTGTTAAGGTTAGAGGAAACCAAACTCCACCGTCAAACCAAGTAGTTCAACCGCAGAAAATAAGGCTTGTTGTTGATGGGAAGGAGTATACAACAGCAGCAACAGGAAAAGTTTCCTCTTGGAAGGAAACCCAAACGCGATCGGTTTTTATCGCTCCCGAAAAGGAAATCAGTTATATACCTTTTTTAATTGAATACAAGTGTTATCCAAACGTGGCTTTCACAGCTAGTGTTTCAACCTCTAGCCTGTGGAAAAGCTTTCCATTATCTTGTGCGGAGTGAGTTGTCCAACACTGAGCTGTTTAATTTAATGCACATGTAATGGATTTGTTGGGTTGCGTGATCGCTTAACCCAACCTACGCTTTCCTGTTCACTGCTCACTGTTGAAGCGGTGATTTTGAACATTCAGAAACTTGAGCTGACGATAAAGCATTGAAATGAGCGGTAAGTTAGTACCGACTGCTGTGGCAACCCGTAAGGGATTACCGACAATTGCCTCGACCTCTAAGGGACGCCGCTCATCGTAGTCAATCTTCATGCTGGTACGATACGGCGTCATCTTTTCCGTATAATCGAGCATGGTTTGAATAAAGCGATCGCTAATTTTACGAGCCGTAGCCGCCGCGCCCGCAACCACTTCTTCCATGAGCTGTTCAACGAGCGATCGCGTATACTGATCTGCCATCAACTCATTTGTTGTCGCATCAAGTACCACAGAAAGCCCGTTGTAGGGAATATTCCACACCAATTTCTGCCAACGAGCCAACAGCAAGTCTTCCGCTAATGTAATGGGGATACCAGCACGTTCAAAATCATCGGCAATCTGACGCATCCGCTCTGTTAAGCCACCGGGTTGATAGTCTGGGAGATATTCGCCCAGGGTAATTTGTTTGTAATCAAGGTGGTGGATATGTCCTGGCCCCACTTTATTGGAACAAAGAAAACACAAGCCCCCCATCACCCGTTTTGAGCCAACAATTGCGGCAACTTCCTGTTCTATCCCTAAGCCATTTTGCAACACTAAAACAACACCATTGTCTTTGACCACAGGGAGCAGCATGTCACATAGTAGGTGATTTTGTGTGGTCTTGAGTGCCACAATCACCACATCACAAGCTGGCATCTTGGCGGCATCATCATAAGCATTGACATAGGGGAGAGTGAAGTCCCCATCTGCCGACTGAATCACTAAACCCTGCTCTCTAACGTGTTGGTAATCGCGATGCAGCAGGAAGTGTACCTCTAGACCTACTCGTTGCAAGCAAGCACCGTAGTACCCACCTAACGCACCCGTCCCCAGGATGGCATAACGGCGAGCCTTTATTGGAGCCATAGAATTCACTTGATCAGTATCGCTTCCAGTGGTAAAAGAGTTGGGGGGTGAAGGACAACCCTATCGAGTGAGTGTTCCGAAGCCATTCCCACGGTTGGCGCGAGCTGACTCACTGGAGCGGGAATCATCTCACCCCGAAAATCTAAGAGCTGAACCAAGATGAGATAGGCGATCGCTAGTAGTAAAGAAATCGCCCCTGTAACAATGGCTACAATTTTTGAGCGCTCC
>NZ_DATNPA010000086.1:0-20454 GCF_036703385.1 Allocoleopsis sp.
ACGGGTTTGAGATGGATTGGCACACACCCAAGGGCATTCGTTCCTTAATCGTGTTTGCCAATATGCTAGCGCCAATGTACGGTCATCCAGCGACCTGTGTATTAGTATTCCAGGACATCTCTGAGCGCAAGCAGATCGAAAAAGCTCTGGAAAGTCGCCTACAACAGCAGGCCGTCGTAGCTCAATTGGGTCAGTGTGCGCTCTCCGGTATCGAGCTTTCTGCACTGATGGATGAAGTCTCCACTCTTGTTGCTCAAAGCCTTGATGTTGAGTATTGTAAAGTTTTAGAACTCCTTCCCAATGGTAAGGCTTTGTTACTGCGATCGGGCGTGGGTTGGCATCAAGGGCTTGTAGGCCATGCCACAGTAAGAAGCGAAACTCATTCGCAAGCTGGCTACACGCTGCTTTCCAGTCAGCCAGTAATTGTTGAAGATCTGCGGGAAGAAACACGGTTTAACGGGCCTCCACTCCTGCACGACCATCAGGTAATCAGCGGCATGAGCGTGATTATCCACGGGCAAAACCGTCCGTTTGGTGTTTTAGGAGTACACACAACCCGAAAACAGAGATTTAGTCAAGATGACATCAATTTTCTCCAGGCTGTTGCCAATGTGCTGGCAATAGCCATTGAGCGCAAACGAGCAGAAGAAGCGTTGCGGCACAGTGAAGCGAAGTTTAGGCGCTTGTTTGATGCCAATATCGTCGGGATTACTTTCCCAGATTTAAGTGGCAACATTTTAGAAGCCAATGATGCCTTTTTAGGAATGGTAGGCTACACGCGGGAGGATTTACGAGCAGGAAGAGTGCGTTGGGATAGAATGACCCCACCTGAATATCAACCACTTGATGAACTATCCATCGCCCAATTGAGAACTTCTGGAGTTTGCAGTCCATATGAGAAGGAGTACATTCGCCAGGATGGTAGCCACGTTCCTGTTTTGCTTGTCAGTGCACTATTAGAGGAAGAGCGAGAGAAAGCCGTCAGCTTTATCCTGGATTTAAGCGATCATAAACAAGCAGAAGCGGAAATCCGCCAACTCAACGTCAGCCTTGAACAACGTGTCAAAGAGCGCACTGCCCAACTCGAAGCCGCTAATCAAGAACTAGAATCCTTCTCCTATTCAGTTTCCCACGACCTGCGCGCACCGCTGCGTCATATCAGTGGGTTTGTCAACTTGCTGCAAAAACATGCGCCGGACAGGTTGGATGAAACCAGTCAGCGTTATCTCAATATCATTACCCAAACCACGAAACAAGCAGGACAACTGATCGATGACTTGCTCTCGTTTTCTCGGATGGGGCGCACCGAAATGCGCTACGCGACAGTCAACATGGCTCAACTGATCACAGAAGTGAAGCGTGATATTGAGCAGAACATCAATGGACGAGAGATTCGTTGGCAGATTGAGGAATTACCTCAGGTGCAGGGTGACTCTTCTCTGCTAGGGTTGGTACTTCAGAACTTGATGGATAATGCAGTGAAGTACACCTCAAAACGCGCTCGTGCCAACATTGAAATTGGTAGTACTGAAAACAAAGACGAGTTTGTGTTCTTCGTGCGTGATAATGGCGTAGGATTCGACATGCGCTATGTCCACAAACTCTTCGGTGTGTTTCAACGCTTGCACAGTACTCAAGAATTTGATGGAACTGGCATTGGACTCGCCAATGTTCAACGAATTATTCATCGTCATGGGGGTCGAACATGGGCGGAGGGGGTGGTTGAACAGGGAGCGACCTTTTTCTTTTCACTGCCAAAGCCTTGAAGGGTTTAAGGTTTAAGAGGCTGTCTCTAAAGAAATGTAAAGGGGACGATAGCGAAGCGCTGCTGCGTTCGCCCTTGGCGTTGCCGAAGCGTCGCGCAGATCGCATGATTCGAGAATAGAAAAGATCTTATACTTAAGTCCTGTATCGTTGAGTTCAAAAATGGTCAACTTACAGCTACTGATGCAGAGGGACTGTTAGCCCGATCGCTACTTTGTCGGATGGGAATCTCAATCAAAAACTCTGTTCCTTCTCCAGGGGATGATTCGCAACGCAGAATTCCTTTATGCTTTTCTACTACAATCTGATAGCTAATTGATAACCCCAACCCTGTTCCTTTCCCCATTGGTTTTGTGGTGAAGAACGGGTCAAACAGTTGTCCTTTAGCGTCCTCTGTGATTCCAGAACCATTATCTGCAATTCGTATTGTAACTTGATTGGGCGATGACACTTTTGTGGAAATCCAGATCGTTGGTAAGAAATCTGATGTGGAATGTTCTGGATTATCCTGTACTTCTTCCACCGCATCGATCGCATTACCCAGAAGATT
Source organism: Allocoleopsis sp. (assembly GCF_036703385.1). Lineage (NCBI taxonomy): Bacteria > Bacillati > Cyanobacteriota > Cyanophyceae > Coleofasciculales > Coleofasciculaceae > Allocoleopsis > Allocoleopsis sp. Next base: position 2,315 of record NZ_DATNPA010000086.1, read on the forward strand.
CATAAACACTTGATTGAGCTGAGCGGGATAACATTCCACCAAGGGCAATTCACCATACTCCTTAATCAAATGAATCGCGGGGCGATCGCTATTCGCTTTCAGGCGATTGTTTAAAATTAACAGAGTACTTTCAATCCCTTCATGAATATTGATGGGGTGCATCTGGGCTTGGTCACGACGCGAGAAGTTGCGTAAGCTCATTACGAGATGACGAATCCGTTCTGCTCCGGTTGCCATTGAGGAGAGAACTTTTGGTAAATCTTCGACTAAAAACTCCAACTCAATCGCTTGAACATGAGCCTGAATTTCTAGGGGGGGTTTGGGATAATGTTTTTGATACAGATATACTAGTTCCAACAAGTCTTTAATGTACTCGTTGGCGTAGTGCAGGTTGCCATAGATGAAACTTGTGGGATTGTTGATTTCGTGAGCTACACCAGCAACCAGCGTTCCTAAGGTAGACATCTTTTCAGTCTGTACTAACTGTGCTTGGTAGGAATGCAAATCATGTAGGGCTTGCTTAAGTTGTTCGGCTTGAGCGGTAGCTAAGGTTGCTGCTGTGCGGCTTTGAGCGTACAGTGCTGATTGGTCGATCGCGATCGCTACTTGATCAACGACGGCACCAATTAATTCCACCTCGTGATTGCTCCAAGGGCGATATTCTCGAAAGTGTTCGCAAACAATCACGCCCTTTTGGTGAGAACGCGTTTGCACCGGCGCAGCGAGTAGCGCCCTCAATCCGAAAGCTTGCAGGCGATGACGGCTACTGACTTCTAACTGCTGATCGGTGGCAATCTCATCAATGCGCAGGACTTGCCGCTCATGCACAGGCTCATTAATAGTCCTCACCTGCTCAATGGTGCTCGGCCAGTACAACTCGACGGGGAGTTGGGGATCGTAAGCCGCGTGCATCAGTTCATAACGCGAGGAGTCTGCTGATTTGTGGTACCACAAGAACTGACAGCGATCGATCTGAAGCAAACTGCGAACTTCTTGAACGGCTGTTTTTAAGATTTCATCTAATTCTAAGGAAGTACGAATCTGGCTAGAGAGACGGCGCTTGAGCAGTTCTTCTCGCGCTTGTAGTTCTCGAAATCGTGTTTCCGATTGTAAGAGCTCGTCTTGCGTTTTTTGCAGTCGTTGGTTGGTAGCGAGCAATTGAGCCATTGCCGCTTCCACTTCACGGGATTTTTGTTCAAGCAGGCAGCTGTATTGAATCGACTGTGAGACTTCAGCCAGCATATCAAAAACCACTGGCGAAACGTTTTCGCTTAATTCTTCCAGCCCTAACCAGGGTTGGGGTTTGATCGCACCAGGACTCGTGAAAACAATTTGAAATTGACCGTTCCCTAAAATCTTGCCAATGCGGCAATGCTTCCTCAGATGATTGTTCTTTTCGATGCTGACTTTACCCCCGGCTGCCTCAAATGTCTGACCGTATGCTGCCTCACGCAGCAAATCAACCTGAAATGAGCCAGCTTTTTCGACGGCTTGTTTCCAGAGGTAAACTTGGGTATAGGCCGCCTCAATAGGATCGCTAGTTACGCGATCGCTGCCATACTGCTTTTGAAAATTCTCGACGAAGGCGTGATTTTTCGGCGTGTCGATACTCTGAAAGTAACTCCAGCTAGCATAGTGACCGACAGCGGTGCTGCCGCCAATCCGCCGCAGTTCCTCTTCTGCAATACTGGTCGCCATGATGGGAATCTCTTCGGCACTAATCCCAGCATCTTTATACTCTTGGTAAAAGGCGAGATTGCTATCCCCATTCAGGGTATTAAACACCACATCGGGTCTGATTTGCTTGATTCGCTTAATGACGCCGCTAAACTCGGTTGTCCCCAATGGCACGTACTCTTCCCCAACAATGCCACCGCCTTTGCGCTTGAGCTGAGCTTTCATGATTTTATTGGCGGTGCGGGGGAAAACATAGTCAGACCCCACGATATAAAAGTTTCTCCCCTTGTGTTCGATGAGCCAGTCAACCGCTGGTCCAACCTGCTGGTTGGGACAAATGCCCGTGTAGAAAATGTGAGGTGAACATTCTAGCCCTTCATACTCAACGGGATACCATAACAGAGCATTCAGTTCCTCCAAGACCGGTAAGACGGCTTTGCGGCAGGCTGAAGTCCAGCCCCCAAAAATCGTGACGACTCTATCTCGTTCGATCAGCCGTCTGGCTTTGAGGGCGAAAGTTAGAGGGTCGGATGCCCCATCTTCTATCACAGGTTCAATGATTCTGCCTAAGACGCCACCAGCTGCGTTAATTTCTGCGATCGCCATCAACTCGGCATCTTTTAGTGATGCCTCACTAATCGCCATTGTTCCACTCAAAGAGTGGAGAATTCCGACGCGCACAGCGGCACCGGGTCTAACACATGGCTGGTTTGTTTCACTCATCTCTAGACTGTTCCCGAACTGTTCCCGAAATTTTCTTGCTCTGGAGAATAAACATCACAACTCAAGCACTTTTAGTCGCTAGCTTGATTAAGTCCAATGGCGATCCGTTAAAACTCCTACCATCCAATTAAGGGACTGGGGATTGCAAATAAAGCACACCCAGATGCGGGGAAATCTCCAGACTAACTCTGGGCGTCTTCTGCCCAGCCCCTGATCAAATCGCCAATCCCTAATCCCAGGTCAATAAAGTGTTAAGCTTTATAAAAGTTTCATTCTTTAACTTTATGCTTGGTAACAGTCTGTTGGACAAACTGTAGAAATGGTAACTGAATTCTAGAAGTAAGAAATGTAGTATTTTTTACCCTTAATACAATCTTCTTGATTTAGGGCGAAAATCCACAGAAACAAGGGAGGCGGATTGACCCTCCCAAACTATTCTTTAGCTTTTAACGTACTTTTTATGTACTAAAAAGCAGAATACTTAATGATTCCCTTACTGCAAGCCAGGCAGACTTGTTATCACATTGCGTTAATTTCTCTCCTAGCGCCTGATGCCTTTGCAAAGGCTAACACTGCTGCCGTAGGCCATCGCATCCGTACAGAGCCCATCTAAGCGCTACGGTTGGACTCAGAAAATTTTTTCAGCCCTTTCTCTCGCATTCGGGGCTCAAACTCGCTATATGTATAAAAATGTATATCTCTTATTTTGGAGAATGTTGAACGAATGAAGCGGTTAATTAAAGGACTACATGAATTCCAGACCAATTACTTTAACACCCACCGGGAACTATTTGAGCTACTATCTCAGGGACAGAAGCCAAGAGTTCTATTCATCACCTGCTCCGACTCCCGGATTGACCCGAATCTGATTACTCAGACAGAACCGGGTGAAATGTTCATTATCCGCAATGCTGGCAACATCATTCCGCCTTACGGAGCGACGAATGGTGGTGAAGGGGCAGCCGTCGAGTATGCTATTCATGCTTTGGGAATTCAGGACATTATCGTCTGCGGTCACTCCCACTGTGGAGCAATGAAGGGATTGCTGAAAATCGACAAGCTAGCGGATGAAATGCCAACGGTTTACCAATGGCTCAAGCACGCTGAAGCCACGCGCCGGATTATTAAAGAACACTATCAGGCTTATGAGGGTGAAGACCTGTTAAACGCCACGATTGAAGAGAACGTTCTCACTCAATTAGAAAATCTGCGAACCTACCCAGTCGTGCAATCTCGACTCAAAGGCGGTCAACTCCAAATTCATGGCTGGATTTATGAGATTGAAACGGGACAAGTTTTGGAATACAACCCTACCGTAGGTCAGTATATGCCGCCTCAAACCATGTTTTCTAGAGCTGCATGGATAACGCCCGAACAGCAAGAGCGCATTTACAAAGGCTCTCACAAAGCTTAACGAAGAAAGTGTGAACTATGAAGTATGAAGTATGAAACACCTTTTATCCTTCATTCTTCATCTTTTTAAAGCCATTGCTGTGGGTTTGAGGGTTGATAAAGTAGCACTGACTCGCAGCGGAATTTCGATGCAAAATTCTGTTCCTTTGTTTAGTGCCGACTCACACTTCAAGATACCCCCATGCTTCTCCACCACAATTTGATAGCTAATAAATAGCCCCAAACCTGTGCCTTTGCCAATAGGCTTAGTTGTGAAAAATGGATCAAATAGTTGTGCTTTAACCTCTGGACTGATGCCAGGCCCGTTGTCCGCAATTCGGATGATGATGCAAGAACGGTCAGGATTAACGCTCGTGCTAATGGTAATGCGACCGAGATGATCGGGAACTTCCTCTAGCGCATCAATAGCATTACTCAAAAGATTCATAAATACCTGATTGAGCTGTCCGCCGTAGCACTCCACGGATGGCAAATCGCCGTAGTCTCTTATCACTTCAATGCCTGAGCGATTGTAGCGAGCTTTGAGGCGATTTTGTAAGATGAGCAGGGTACTATCAATCCCCTCATGCAGATTGACTGATTCCATTAACATGCGATCGCTGCAAGAAAAGTTACGCAACGACAGAACAATCTGGCGAACGCGCTCCGCTCCTACTTGCATTGACTCTAGAACTTTCGGTAGGTCTTTGAGCAGGAAATCTAGGTTGATCGCTTCAGTCTTCGCCTGTACTAGCGGGTGGTGCTTACCGTAGTACTCCTGATATAGCTTAAGCAAATCAAGTAAATCTTGCACATAGTCGCTGGCGTAGCGCAAATTTCCGTAAATAAAGCTAACCGGGTTATTAATCTCATGGGCAACACCGGCAACCATCTGACCAATACTCGATAGTTTTTCGATCTGAATTAGCTGGGCTTGAGTCCGTCTCAACTCTTGCAACGTTTTCTCCAACTGTTGGGCATGAGCCTGGGCAGCGGCAGCGGCGGCACAAGTTTCTTGATAGAGTTGTGCCTGATACTGTTCCAGTTGGAGCTGAGCCTGATCACTTTCTTTTTGATACTGACTAACTAACGCCTCCAAGGCTTCAAGCAGGTCTTGTTCTGATGCCCAAAGAATGGCTTTTAAATAGGAATTGTCCTGGGTCAGTTCTATCGCAGGGGCTTGCGCCAAGGCTCTAACTTGAGAGATATAGTCACGAATTTTCTGATCGAGATAGAACGGTGCCTCAAAGTAAATGGATTGAATTTCAGCAGAGGACTGACCGGGCAGTCTCATCGCAGCCTCACCGCCAATCAAACCCTTATGCGATCGCTCCATCAAGTCGATCGCGGCTAACATTTGCTGACGTAGCTTTTCCTGCTCAAAGCTGTCTTGAGTGGAAACAAGCCTCAACGCAAATAACGCAGTGCGTTGGGATAGCATCCGCTGGCGTCCACTGATATTGATGACAGCGGCATTAATCTCTCGTGCCGAGATAATTTGATCGAGGTCGAAGCAAGTCGCCACAGCAATTACCGGCAGTAGTTTTAAGTAACATAAATTTCCGAAAATACTAGCACGTCTTAATGTTTTCTGCATAGTTCCTCGAAAAATTTTCATGGAAAAACCTGATTCAAAGAGTTAATAGGGACTTGTGGCCCAAAAAACTCTCTTGTTTACTGCGATCGCGTAATCCATGAGCGGGCTTGAACGCTCTCGGGCTAATTGAAAGGTTTGAGTTATTAATGTGTATTTATCTCTACACAGCCCCACAAACCAATGCTATCCAATGTCATTACCCATTAACAATTTATTCATCATTCCTTTACGTTCAGACTACACAAACCTGAGGTATTTGAGCGCTAAGACACTGGATCAAGAGACTTGCTGAATGGGAATCTCAATCCAAAACTCCGTTCCTTGCCCTGGTGCGGAAGTACAGGTCAAAGTCCCGTGATGATGCTCTACGATAATCTGGTAGCTAATCGATAATCCCAAGCCACTGCCTTGTCCCACCGGTTTAGTAGTGAAGAAAGGGTCGAATAGCTTTGTCTTGACTGAGTCAGTCATACCGGGACCATTATCAGAAATTTGGATCACGATTCTTTGGAAGCTTTGTCGAGGTACAATCTCGGTTCTCGTTTTGAGCGAGGTAGCAGGCTCTGCGATCACACAGAGCGAGTTTTCCGTTAGATTACGAGATTCACAATACTCTAAGAGCCTAGTGCGGATGGTTATAGCAGGAGAAGGATGAGGGACGAATAGGGAGGTGTGCGGTTGAATGCCAAGGTCTAACGGCTTTAGGGCTTCAATCGCATTGATCAAGATATTCATAAACACTTGATTGAGTTCTCCGGGATAGCACTCTACGGGGGGTAGGTTGCCATACTCTTTGGAGATTGTAATTTCAGGTTGTTTTCCTTTCGCCTTTAACCGATGTTGCAAAATCAACAGCGTGCTTTCAATCCCTTCATGCACGTCAACTCTCTTCATGTCGGCTTCATCCGCCCTGGAGAATTTCCGCAAGCTCTGCACGATGGTGCGGATGCGGTCAGTTCCCCGCTGCATTGAACTTAGTAATTTGGGGAGGTCGATGGCAATAAAGTCGATGTTAATTACCTCTGCTTGCTCAGCAATGGTGGAAGTTGGTGTGGGATAGTGTTCCCGATAAAGACGCAAAAGGTTGAGCAAGTCGTAAATATAAGCGCCAGCATAGGCGAGGTTGCCGTGGATGAAGTTAATTGGGTTGTTAATTTCGTGGGCTACACCTGCAACCAGCTGACCTAAGCTAGACATTTTTTCACTTTGCACGAGTTTGGCTTGAGTCGTGCGCAGTTGGTTCAGGGTACGTTCGAGTTCTTGAGCTTTAGCTTGAGCGACAGCTGCCGCTTGACGAGCTTGAGCATAGAGTTCTGCCTGATCGAGAGCGATCGCTAATTGGGCAACGACGGCGAGCAACAGTTCCACCTCACTTTCATCCCAAGGTCGCGACCCTGTACAGTGACCGCAGCTAATCACCCCGATAGCTCCGCCATGCGTCTTAATCGGTATGGATAAGACCGAGGTGTAGCCCATTTTGCGTAAGAACTTCCGCAGGCGAGGGTTCCTGAACGCCTCGACTTCATCAATTTGAATGATTTGTCGGTTTAACAGCCGATCAGCAGATAGTCTCACCTGAGACGTTGTGTATTGACCAATATGGCTTTCGAGGTTCGGGTTTCTCGCTTCGTGGACGACTTCCCAATACGGCTCACTTCCTTGAGAGACATACCACAAAAAGTGGCATCTGTCAATTTGAAACAAGCTACGGATTGACTGGACAGCGGTTTCCAGGATGATATCGAGTTCTAGGGAGTTGCGGATTTGATGGGCGACGCCGAACAGGAGAGATTCTCGACGCGTCAGGAGTTCTGAGCGTGCCCAGTATCGATCAATCGCTATAGCGATCGCATTGGCAACCCAACTGAGCGTGTTACGGGCTTCTTCGGAAAGAGGTTGATTGCCGAGTACTGCGATGACGCCTAGCAGTCGGTCTTCCACCACGAGGGGATAGCCGGAAAAGTGATTGGCGCTTGCGAAGTGGTATTTTGACTCTTTATGTTTGACTTCTTGCTGTTCCCAGTCCCCAGTCTGTTCAGGAGTCCAATAAGGTTGACGGGTTTGCGCGACTAAATGGATCAGGTCAGGTTGTATGGGGAGGCGCTGACCGGAAGCGACCTGTTGCTCTAGCTGTTGCGAGGCAGGGTTTAAAGTCCATATTGTTGCGCTGGTAGCGTGGAGTTGTTGCACCATTGCCTCGGTGCAGCCTTGAAGAATTCTCAGTAATGTTCCACCATTCGCGAGGGCAATACCCACTTCTGCGGCTAGGGTGGAGAGACGCGATCGCTTGACAAGTCCAGCCTCTGCCTGCTTCCGTTCAGTGATATCGCTAAAGTAAACCGATAAGCCGCCTTCATAAGGATAGGCACGCACTTGTAGCCAGGTCTGCAAGGGTGGGTAAAATTCCTCGAATTTCACACTGACTTGCTCGGCAACTGCCCGACGATACTGTTGTTCAAACTGGGAACCGAGGGCATAGGGATACTCATCCCAAACACTCTTCCCCAATAACTCATCAGCACCGCGTGATAACAATTGCTCTGTTTTCGAGTTGATGTAGGTGAAGCGCCACTCGTGATCGACGGCAAAAAACGCTTCGGTGATGCTTTCTAAAAGATTGATGCGATCGCGGTTAGCTCTGTGTACCTCGGATTCCGCCTGTTTCCGCTCCGTGATGTCTTCGATGACACTAATGCAATACTTTGGCGCTCCAGACGGTTCGCGGACGACAGATACAGCCACTTTAACCCAAACCAGAGAACCCGTTTTGTGGATGTAGCGTTTCTCAAAGTTGAGCGTCTCTCGGTGATCATTAAAAAATTCGCGCAGATAAGTCTGAGTGGCGACCTGATCCTCTGGATGGGTAATTTCTATCACAGTTTTGGTCAGTAACTCTCTGCGCTTATATCCCGTGATATCACACAGTTTTGGGTTCACCCGAAGAAATTGACCATTGGCTGCTACCTGAGCAATGGCGACACCCGCATGTTCAAAGGTGGCTCTAAACCGCTCTTCGCTCTCATGTAATATGGCTTCGGCTTGCTTGCGATCGCAGATATCGATCAGCACGCCATCCCAAAGAATATCGCCATTGGGTTGTAGCTCCAGTCGGGAAGCTGCTTGAATCCACTTTACTTCCCTAGACGGCAGGCTAATCCGGCCTTCCCATCTCCAAGGCTGTAGGGTTTTGAGTGAACGAACAACAGAACGTTGGAAACTGACTCGGTCATCAGTGTGAATCAGATTGAACAGTACCTCAGGATTTTGCTGAATTTCTGTAGGTTCTAGTGCGCAGATTTCGCGAACACCGCTACTCACAAATAGGAAGGACACTGAACGATCTACTCGGAGCAGACATTCATAAATCATGCCTGGGACGTTAGCCGTCAATTTTTGGAATTGATGCTCACCTTGCCGTAGCGCTTCCTCCTGTTGGCGCTCGTTAAGCTTCCGTAAAATGGCTAGAGTTTCTGCTTCGACCTCTGCCTCTGGATGATGAGTGACGTGACTCACTGAAGTTTGTTGGCAATGGTTCACGTCTAGGGCTATGGCTACTAAATTGGCGATCGCACTCGCAAAGTTTTCATCCTGAGGCGTCCAGGGTGGAGGGGTTGGTGTGAGGTGTTCGTAGCAGACAACACCGACCATTTTCCCCTTGAGCCAAATCGGGGCATCTAAGCGATCGGCAAGGGCCAATGGCTTGAGATGATGAGGTGAGGGGGTAAGGGGACGAGTGGGTGAAACCGTACGTTCTTCAAGGGATATGCAGTGATGGGGAGTGGAAGTATGGAGAGTTCCCTGTGTCTTTTCTTGTTCTGGCTCACGTCCGTGTGCATGAGAAGCGGTACTGTAATCGTACACCTCAACACACTCAAGTTGGGAGCGGTCTTTGTTATATAACCACACGCTGACTCGCCCGACCTCAAGAGCGTCAGCCGCCGCCGCTGTAATTTGCTGAATGACTGCCTTAAAATCACCCTGTCCTAGTGTCTGTAGTTGGGTAAGAGCCATCAGTACCTGACTCTGTTTTTGTAGGCGCTGAGTGCTTCCTATTTGGGCATTCTCGGCGAGTTTACCCAAACTCATCACTGACCTTACCTTCGTGTCAGCGAAGCGCTTGCGACGCAGGAATATCGGTGCTAGCAGCACGATGAGCATAGCGCTCGATAAGCTAGCCAGCTGAATACTCCATCCTTCCAGGGGGATCAATTGCATTAACCAGATAAAACTCCCAATGGTTATAGTCCCTTTCAGCAGCCACAAGAAACGAAAATCCTGTTTTTCTTCGATGCGGCTGATTTGCTTTACCCGTTGAACAGAGTGGTCAAATGCTCTATTCACCATGCTTACTGTAATGCCATACGCCAGTTTTAGCTCAGCAAGGGGCAACTTGTTGGTACTAGTTATTCGCATATTTGATCCCCATTCAAGATCTCTAGGAGCTGTAAGCTCCGACTCTTTGTACTCTCCTCACCGCTGAATGCTCTGAACTTACCTCTGTGTTCAGGAGTTGACCTCACTGAAGAGTTGCTGTACCAATAGGCTTGGAACTTGAATAAGCAAGTTTTTTCTCTCTTGCTTGTAACTATTTTTTCCATAAGCCTTCCTGATGGATGGCGACATACCCAAACCCTAACTCTGAGACACAGATTTTTCTCTCAGCAAAGGATTGGTTTTTGTATGGGAAACAACAGTAATCGGCAAGGGAACATCAAACGCTTGAGTAGTAGATGCCCTGATCTCTCACCCCAACCCTGGCAAGCGATTTTTTTACCCCGCTCTTGCCTGTAGCGAAAATAGGCAAATATCTTTGTTACTTTTTGTTAAACAGCTTTGAAGCTGCCGCACCCCCTGTTGGGCTATATAAATACCATAAAGGTTGCTTAACAAGCAAACACACCGTAAACATACGGATCTGTGTATTACAAAATAAAAACTTATTAACCGTAACTTTAGGACTCCTGTATTACATTAAACCACATTGATAGAATTAATCCAAGCGCTTAAGAACCCCTATAGTTCTTGTCCTAGAGCGATCTCGTATTAACCTAGCAAGATAAATTCTAGCGCCCAGTAAGGCGAGCGTATTTTCCATGTCCTGTGTGCCAGCGCGTCTCTCAATAATTAACATTTGTAAAGATACTCTGCCCATGAGGGTAACAGTTTGACGGAGAGAAAACGAAGAGACAAGACTCTGCGTATAGGCGCGGGTGATGCTTTTATTGATATCTTAAGTCTTGTATTTTACACCTTCACCCATATTTGCTGTAAGTGATATTAAGTTGCAGTCAAAGACGTAATGCAAGAAATTTTCACTCCCTATTCCCTACTCCTCACTCCCTTTATCAATGTTACGGATTGGAACGCAACTTGGTATGAAGAGCGTGCGGTTTTGACTTTGAATCGGGATGATTTTTTCGGACTTCACCGCTTACAACCCGAGCCTTCTAGCATTATTGCCTGCAAAGATGATCAGAATAAGGAGAGAATGGCAACACGCATTCACAAGGCAATTTCTGCGGAAGGAACTTTGAGAGGTAAACTGATTTGAGTCAACCGTCTGACTCGATGAATTGAATTTTTACATTGATAGGCTTAGTTGGGAACCTTGTTCAGTTTTACGGACTTCAATTCGGGTTTGGAATGCTTCTTTAAATTGAGGCATATGCGTCACCGCCAGAATACAGGAGAAGTCAGAAGCGATCGCATTTATCGCCGCAATCAAGCGATCGCATCCTTCAGAGTCCTGTGTCCCAAATCCTTCATCAACGATTAACATTTGTAATGATGTCCCTGCCCGTTGTGCCAAGAGTCGCGCTAAGGCAAGGCGAATGGAAAAGTTAATCCGAAACGCTTCACCACCAGAATAGGTTTCATAAGGTCGGGTACCATTCGCATCCGCAATTAAAATATCCAGCGTATCAATTAATTTTGTTGTTTTCTTCGATGCCCGCTTCCCTGCTTTTTGGGTAACAAATTGGACATGCAACTGATTCCCCGTCAGTCGAGCCAGAATATGATTGGTTTCTGCCTCCAGTTGGGGCAAAATATTCTCGATCATCAGTGCCTGAATGCCATTTTTACCAAATGCGATCGCTAATTCCTGGTGAACTCGGTATTGACGCTGAAGCTCTTGGGCTTGTTGTTGCTCTTCCTCATATTGAGTTTGCAGCGTTTCTAGCTGCATCAATCGCTGTTGCAAACGCCCCTGTCCAGAGAGGTGTTCATCCAGTTCTCGCCGCTGCTGCTGCATCCGTAGTTCTAACGTGTGGATGTCGTGGGTTGCGTCGGGATAGTTTTCGAGTTGCTTGACAATATTTTCGAGTTGTGATTCGATTTCTCCTTGGTCAGCGCGTCGTCTTTGCCGCGTCTGGATGAGGGCTTCCAAGCGTTGGCAGACTTGGGGATATTGCTGCTGAGCGGACATCAACTCCTGATAACGCAGCTGCCAGGATTGGGCTTGACGTAGAGATGCTCGCAGGGAGTTATGCTCAGTCAAGTTATAACCAATTTCTATCATCTGCTGCTCAAGTGCTTCAATCTGCCGCTTCAGTTGAGAAGTCGTTTCTAACTCTTGCAGAGAAGCATGAAGGGCATCAATTTGCGATTGAAGTTGTGGCTTCTTTTCGTCAATTTGACGCAAACGCTTAGTGGCTTCTTCCAGCTTGGCTTGTTTAATTTCTGCCCAACGCAAACGATCAACCTCACCGCGTGCCAAGGCGTGGGTTTGTTCGTTGTAGTTGAGTTGCTGTAATTGGAAATCGATTTGCCGCAGTTCTGCCTGTAACTCTAAGGCGTAGGAACCGACACGCAGCGATCGCTCCAGTTGTTCTTTTTCTTCGGAGAGTTCATATAATCGATCATAAACTTCGTCCGTTGCTTCGAGTCGGGCTTCGAGTTGTCCTCGTTGCTCTAGCAAATTTTCATAAGGAGACAGTTCTTGGGAGATTTGAGCATACTCGCCGCGTAGCACCTGAAGCTCTCGTTCGCAAACCGCTAACTGCTCTCGCACGATCCAAAATTGCTCTTGAACCTCCTTTTGTTCAGTAGCGGTTTTCTGAATGACGTGATGAGAGTGGGCTTCATCCAGGGGGCGATCGCACAATGGGCAAACTGCATTTTGTGCTTGCAGCATTTCCATTTTTTGCATGAGTTCTGCTAGCTGCTTTTCATAGCGGCGTTGGTTTTCTTGCAAGCGTTCTTGAAAGCTTCTGCGTTCGAGTCCTTTTTCCTGCACTCGCTGCTGGTAAACACGCTTTTTTTCCAGCTGTCCAATTTCTGCATCCACCTGGAGTACGGTTTGTCGCAGCTGAGGTGTTACCGAGATCTGAGCATTGAGCTGCTTTTGAGAAGAAGTCAATTCTTCTAATCTGGCGCTAAGTCGGGCTTGGGCGCGATCGAGTTCGGTTTGGAGTGAGGTACGGCGTTGCAGCAGGGGAGATACCTGAAGTTGTAGATTGTCCAGCCCAGAAAGGCGCTTTCGAGCGAGGTTGAGTTGCTCCATTACCGCTGCCACTTCCCCAGAACGCGAGAGTGTCTCCTGAATCTCTTGCTCTTGAGGACGCAAGGCTTCGAGTTGAGCTTGGGTATGGCGGATTTTCAGGTTCAGTTCGTTAACTTGTTGTGCTAGCTGTTGTTGAAGTTGTTGTTTTTGCTGTTGGGCTTCTTGGTAAGCCTGGAATTTTGTGGTGAACAGTTCTTCTTGTTGTTGCAGGTTGATGTATTGGGAATAACCTGCTTTGATTGGCTCGTCTTGGTTGAGGAGACTGGCAAGTTGCCGTTGTTGTGCTTCAGTGGTGGCGATGTCTTGTCCGAGGCGATCGCAATCCTGGCTTAGATTGTGATATTGTTGCCGCACAAAGGTCAGCTGTTGCTGCCAAGTGCTGCGTTGGTGCTGAACGGCTTGCAGTTGCTGGATTTGTTTTTGGTCAGTGTCTTGGGCTTGTTGCAAGTGTTGGAGTGTGGTTTCCAGGAGAGCTTGTTGCTCTAGTGTCGCGTCTCGTTGCTCGAGCTGTTGCTTGATGCTGTGCAAACTTTGCTCAAGTTGTTCGGCCTGACCTTTAAACTGCTTGGACAAATCCTTGGCTTGTTCCGCCAATTGTTCGTACTGATCGAGTTTCAATAAGTCAGCCAGAATTTGTTTCCGCTCACTGGGACGCCTGAGCATGAACTCATCGGCTCGACCTTGACGCAGGTAAGCCGAATTAATAAATGTATCGTAATCCAGCTTCAGATGATGTAGGATTAACTGCTGCGTCGCCCGTACCCCTTTCTCGGTTAGCGATCGAAATCCTCCTGCTGTCTGGATTTGAAATTCCAGAGAACTACTCTGCCCTCGGTTGCGAGTCCGAATGATGCGGTGGGTTTGCTGATTGTTTTGAAAGATAAAATCTACCCGAACATCTTTAGACCCGGCATGGATAATATCATCTTCCGATTCGGCTCGACTTTGTCCCCAAATTACCCAGGTAATCGCTTCGAGAAGGGACGACTTTCCGGCTCCATTCGAGCCGCATACACAGGCTGTATGCAAACCGCGAAAGTCTAGGGTTGCCTCACGATAGCTGAGAAAATTTTTTAGTGTTAGTTGTAGCGGAATCATTCAGGCTCGGTGCGCCTCACACTTTTTCGATAGAAACTATTTAGTATCTTTGCACTGTTGCCTAGTTTATCGACCTGACACTAAGGATTCTAGCCTTTTAATCCCTACTTTTACAATTCTTAATATAATAATCAAAGAGACAATTCGGGACGAAGGAAATTTGCAGGGCTACGAGCATAGAACTGCACTGAGTAGATGTAATTGTGTCAGTTAAGTTCTAAAAAATGGAACCCAAAGATCCAGATGTACTCTTAGCTAGCCAGCCAAACCAGTGGCTTACTTATGAGGTGAGAAAATTCGCTCAACTGAAGCTGTGAGATTTTTACTGAGCAAATCACTCGCACCAAGTCGTTATGATCCAGGGCGGTAGACTAACAATCAGGCTAGACCAGCTTGGCAGAAATAACTATCCAGATGATGCTCTGTTTGGGAAATTTCACCCCTCTAATGACAGAAACTCAGCTTACTGCTACAGAGTGAGGAATTCCTGCAACACACTGCTCAAAATGAAGCGGTAGCTAACAGCACTAAAAATTGATTCTGCATTTGTGCAGGCTCATGTGTGCTAAACGAAACAGGAGGAAAGCATGACTGTAGGACGAATCCAACGCGCTGTCGGCATTTTTTCCAATCGCCGCGATGCAGAAGATGCACTGACTGAGCTTAGAGATGCGGGCTTTGACATGAATAAATTTTCTGTCATTGTCAAAAACGCCGACGCCAATGATCGGATTGGCGGTGCTGAGGTGAGCGATCGCAAAGAAGAGCAAATGGAAGGAGCAACCAAAACCGGAGCCACAACCGGTGCAGTAACGGGGGGTCTGATTGGCTTAATCGGTGGCTTGAGTTTGTTAGCCATTCCTGGAGTTGGGCCTGTTGCGGAAGCGGGTGTAGTTCTAGCTAATACCATATTGGGAAGTGCAATTGGTGCAGCCGGTGGTGCGATCGTGGGCGCACTGATTGGTTGGGGAGTACCGGAAGAGCGTGCCAAATATTACGATGACCGAGTATCTCAAGGGGATTATCTGATAGTACTAGAAGGCACAGCAGAGGAAATTCTCCGAGCTGAAGCGATTTTGGATAATCGAGGAGTTCTGGATTGGGGTATCTACGATGCCGATGCACCTACAACAATGGCTCCGGGCGCTGGTCGAACGGGTGTACTGTGAACTACTACGCTGACTTTAGGCTGTTGCCGTTTCTATCATGATGAGTGCCGCAACTTGGACTTGTCCAAAATTTACTCTTTGAGGATGTCATCAATGTTTGGAGACAAGGCTAGCTTTGGTAAAATAATTGGATTTAGTTGTCTGAGCGCTCTATCTATGCTGCTACTTTCGGCCAGGATAGAAAGATCCGCTTTTGCCTCTGCTAATTTAGCGGCAGACAGCCTAAAACTCAATCCCACTGGCTATTTAACTGCTGATAAAGACGGGGATGATGACGATGATTGCAACAAAACCCACAAACCTCACTACTCATTGAGTAATAACAAGAATGATGAGCTGACGGCAATTACTGGAACGATGACTCCAACATCAGTAAAAGTAACGTTTTGATAGCTGTCGAGCAGTATACTGGTGTCTTCTGAAAGTCTACCGCTCATCATTAGACCTGTCTTGAAAATCGATTTTCAAGACAGGTCTATTGTTATGGGTCAGTATCTGGGCTTCACTATCTATGAGCCGTTGTTTGCCAATAGCAATCTCGCGAGTCTGGGCGTAATCATCGGCGTTTTCTATCTCCTCATAGCAGTGTGGTCTCAAGATGTTAGCTATGAAAAGGACATCCCCCAGCGGTTAACTTGTTTAGAAAAGCACTGGTATCAAAAAAATGTTCTACTGATTCAATTTTGAGCTCTTCGGTTACACGAGCTACACTTAATCCTACAATTTCAACACTTTCTCCTGTGGGAGCAAATTTGTTAAAATTACCCTTAAATTGTCCCCAATGCCGCCATTTAAAAACTACATTAGGAGGCGGTGATAAAACTTCAATTAATTCCCAATGAAAACCTTCCGGAAAAGCTGTATGGAAGAGGGTGTAAGATGAATCAAAGGTTTCTTCTGAAGAACGATAATGTTCAGTGTCACCTAAAAATAAATTATAAGTTCCGGCATCAACAATTTGTTGTGCTGTATATTCTGGCCCGCCATTGGTACTCATGCGAAATTTATCAGTAACAGTAGAAAGCCATTGCTGAGGATTCGTTTTATGGGTAGCCTCCATCTCAAAAGTCTTGACGAGATTGTGGGCGATCGCATTGAGAGACCCTTCGGCATGATTATGTTTACGTTCTTTTTCGAGAAATTGATTGGTATAAGAATAATCAGGGGCTCCACTACGCCATTCAACAGATGTATCATTAGCAATAACTTTTGAGCGCTCTTGTACCCAAAGCGGTAATTCTGTTGATTGTTCTTGACTCATTACGTTTTTTAACCAGTTAGAGTAAAAAATATTTTACCACTTTGAACTCCCTCAAGCCTTAAGCCTTTCTCGATAGTGGATAAGATTTTGCCAAAAAAGCTTTCGCGTCTGCCTCATCCTCAATTACTCCATCCAGAGTAGCGGCTAAGAGTGCATCCAAAATTTCTCGGTATTGTGGCCCTGGTTTATAGCCCAGTTTTTTGAGATCATTGCCATTTAGCGATGCCTGCACATCTGCCCAAGTCGTCAGATATTTCCATAACATGCGTCTGATGGCTCTTGGAACATGAATCGCCAAGAGAACTAAGGTTGGTAACTTATACTGGCGCAGTAACCACACGACTTCACTGGGACGCTTGGCAGCAGGTAAGGACTCTTGTACAGCTGCTTGCGCTTGAGCGAGTTGCTGGAGACGCTCAATACTATCGAGTGGTAGCTGAAGATTTTCTGCCACAGCTGCGCGTTGTTCAGGAGCTAAGTAAGCTAGTAATACTTCCAACCGCATCTGCCAGTGTTCTAAGCGTCGAGTGGGGTCAAACCGTCGCAGCCAACGGTCAACCAGACGCACTTGCCACCACAGCGTTTCATCGAGCTGTAGGGTGGGATGAATGCAGCGTAGTGCTTCTAATGAGGCCAAAAGCTGTAAGGCTCTTTTCCAATAAGGTGCCTGTAAAATGTGCTTGAGTTCAGCTTTGAGGCGGGTTTGAAGAGCGGGTGCTTTATCATTTTGCGATCGCGATCGCTCATAAACTCCACTCTCCATTGCGTAGCGGATATAGGCTTCGGTTTGAGGTTCAATTTCAAATCCCAACCGCACAGCAAACCGTACAGCCCGATAAATCCGAGTGGGGTCTTCAATAAAGCTGTTGGCATGTAAGACTCGAATTTGATGCGATCGCAAATCGAGCAACCCGCCAAAGAAATCCAACAAGGGTAACTCCCCACTCCGGGAAGTCGTCAGGCGCAGCGCCAAAGCGTTGATCGTAAAATCTCGCCGATAAAGGTCTTGACGAATCGAACTCGCTTCAACTTCCGGATTCGCCGCCGGGTAAGGATAAAATTCGGTTCGAGCGGTGGCAATATCCACCCATAATGAGTCAAGGACTGGGTCATTGTGCCACAATAAAGCCGCCGTTTGGAAGGCTCCATGAACATCTAAGCGGACGTTTGGGTAGAGTTTCTGAAGTGATTGGGCAAGAGTTACCCCGGCACCCGTATCCGCTGAGCGATGAAACCCATCCACTACTAAATCAATATCTTTGAGCAGCAGCGATGAGGACGCATCAGCCAATAATAAATCGCGGACAGCCCCCCCCACCAAATAAAGATTCCAACCCCTAACCTGAGCCTCCTGAGCCGCTTGGGTCAGGAGTTTCCACTGCGCTGGAGCCAGCCGATCCCGAAGATTGGGGATGATCGATTGAGGATTGGTTATGGGAAGCCGGCAGGAATTTTCTCCAGATCTCCAGTCCCCAGTTCCATTTTGATGCAGTTGCCGTAGGACATCCGTGCGGGTCACAATTCCCACTAACTGCCCATCCTCCAAAACGGGCAAGCGCCCTATATCATAAGTCACCATCAGCGACTCAATCTCTGGTAGCGAGGTTTCGGGTGCGATCGTCTTTACATTTCGGGTCATGTAGCCTTTGACAGGTGCATGTCCGAAGCCGTGATGCAGCGCTAAGTCTAAATCTCGCCGCGAAACAACCCCAACCAGTT
>NZ_DATNPA010000087.1:0-4823 GCF_036703385.1 Allocoleopsis sp.
TTAACTCCTTTAAGTTTTTCCTTAACTCCTCGATCTTCTCTAGTAGAGAACTTGCAAAACTTGCAAACTAGAAGCAAAACTAGAAGCAAAGGTTAAAAATTCGTAGTTCGTAGTTCGTAATTCGTAATTGACGTAGCCTACGGCTCGCTGCGCTAACAGACTGGGATTTCAACCCCGCCTAAACGTGGGCGGTCTATGAGGCCGAGGGCTCTAACCCGCCTTTTAATTACAAATTACGACTTAAAAAATAAATGCTATATCAATCAATCTTGAGTGATAGTTGCATTACTTTTAGAAAGCCGATTTGTTAAATGAAAATTTTAGCAAATATTATCAGTAATTCTTGATAAATAGTTGTGTGTATTGCGTAAGGTAAATGTAAACGCTATGCACAGATTTTTTTATAAAAATCGTTTATTATCTCTATTGTTTCAATTTAATATTTAAATATTACTTAGTAAGCTTAGTTTTTTGACAACATTAAGAAATATTTTTGAATTAATTTTGTAAGTAATATAGCTTTAGGTAGAGATACGAATAGGTAAAAAATGGCAAGCTATAAATGTAATTATTGAATGAAGAGTTTTGACATAAAATAACAAAATTAGTGCATTCAATAATTGAATCATTAACTCGCATTTCTAATCACGCTCTACTTATACTGCATAAGTTCAATCAATTTTTTACTATTGAACTTATAGCGGTTCTCACTTGGGTGAGGTACAAGCCTCTGGGTTGCGTGTTCATAGTTCATGGCAATAAAGACGCTTAGTAACCTAACGATGAACCTCATGTGTACCTGGTGTCATTAGAAACCGCCATATACAAGGAGTTAAGCAGAAATGGCTTCTCCAAACTTGGCAGCCTCAGTACTGCAATCATCAAACGTTAAAAAGGTTGAAAATGATGAGACTCTCAAATACTTTAAATCACTCTGTGACTTCCTTACACTCAGAGGAATTGTCAAAAACCTCTTTCACTCAAAAGCCTAAAAGGACTCAACCCAAGCTTTCAAGAATTTGGGTGAAAGAATTTGATGGAGAACGTGAGTGTTTGGTAGGAAAGTGGACTGCACAAGATTAGGGAATATCAACACAAAGAGCTAGTGTGATGACTTCTCTTCGAGACACTACCCGAACGCCCGTCGTAAACATCGCTGCATAAATCAACCAAGTTTCATTACATCTGTAAAACTAAAGCATTTCCGCAATTTTCCAAGTTTTTTTTGAAATATAGAGGATAGATAAAACCATGAAATTCATTTACCGCGCTTACATCTACGAATACACTCCTCGCCCTATTCAACCTTACGTTAAACCGCGTGCAATAAACTGGCGCTATCAATGTCTTGGTGAAAGGTTTAAATGCACTCCTCGTCCTATCCACCATTACGTTAAACCGCGTGCAATAAACTGGCGCTATCAACTCCCAGAGATTCTGTAATTTACCTTAATTCTTCATTAATTTAGATGAGACTCAAAGAGTAAATGCCATGTTACTAAAAGGGTTACTTTTCTTATTCTTAGGTTGCACGACTGGAACTCTAAGTGGGTTACTTGGTATTGGTGGAGGTTCCTTGATTACACCAGCACTTATTTACTTATTTGGTTTTTCCCAGCATATTGCTCAAGGGACAACATTAGCCTTGCTAATTCCACCCATTGGTTTGATGGGGGCTTGGACTTACTATCAGCAAGGATATGTAAACTTGAAGGTGGGAATTATTTTATGTATTGGGTTCTTTTTAGGAAGTTTATTAGGAGCCAAGTTAGCTATTGGAATACCAGATGCTATGTTGAGAAAAATGTTCGCCACGATGTTGCTGGTAATTGGTGGCAAAATGATGTTTTTTAGCTAAACGCTGAGTCAATATAGTCCGTCTAAAATCTTAAACTTTTTACTTTCTAGCAATGAGGTGAAATATGACTACTTCAACCAGGATTAACAAAACAGCGGCTCTATCCAATTCCGTTCAATTTGTTGAACAAGAATTTGCTAGGCCTGCGGCACCAAGCGAAGAAAAGGCTTCCTCGCTTTATCGGGCAAACGTCTTAAACACCCAGACAATCCGAATGGATGAATCGGAAAACTTAGTCTCAAACAAAACTAAACAAACAAAGTGTCGCATCTATTGGTGGATGTAGAAATATACATGAGAACCACAGGCGATGCCTAACGTTAAAGGTTGGGTATAAATTGTGAAAATTTTGAACGATCATTTTTAAACTGCTTGTATCAATCTGTTAATCTATAGCCCTCATAACGGGAGGTTAACAAATGCTTAATTTTTCAAAAAAATAACATTAATTGAGATAATGAGTAGAATTTTACTGCCCAGGCTAATTGAGAATGGCGATACCTTAAAATTGGCTCAAAAAAGTGAACTTTTTGACAGAAATTGGAAAAACATATGTCACAAAATAAATTTCACAACAATTCTAGTATACGAGATAAATCACTGAATTTTCTTAATTATTTAGGTTTATGGTCACAATGCGGAATTGATTGGAGTTTGACGATTAAAGAGGAAATTCAAGACGCTGTCGATCAGCCCATTGAAGAAAAGAAGCCTAAGCTTACTAAGAAAGTAGTCAGGTTTAGCGCATTAACAACTCTAGTCTTACTGGGGGCTGGTATCTGGATTCAGGCTCCAAAAATTTATCAGGCGGCGCAAGAAGTAGGTAGAAATTCAGTTGAACAATTGAACGCTCAGATAAAACAGAAAATAGGAGGAAACTACTGATGATAATGACTGACTCTCGTTGCATGATTCCCCTTGCTAAGTCTCCCCAAGAATACCAAGCTTATCGGATTAGTCCTGATTCTAGTAATAAGTTAGCGCTCGCCTTCGATCCGCTCAAAGATAAAGTCTCATTTACCTGCTGTATCGAAATTTTCGATGTCGGCGGAAAGACACCTCCCAACCGACATATGTACGCGACGGAAATGTTTTTTGTCCTCAAAGGAGAAGGACAGGCAACTTGTGATGGCAAGACGATACAAATTCAGGAAGGCGATAGTCTTTTGGTGCCTCCAACTGGAATTCATACAATCGAAAACATAGGGAAAAGTCGCTTGTATACCCTGACGATTATGGTGCCAAATGAAGAGTTTGCTGAACTAATTCGCAGTGGAGTGCCAACAGAACTGGATGAGGAAGATTTAGCTGTGCTGCGAGGAAAAGCTTCACCAGTTTTATCTTAGCGGCGTGCTAGGCGTGCTAAAGGATCGGGACTTACGCAAGGACACCACATAGAGTCAGGGCGAACAGCAGTTCGTCCCCTACAAATAGCGGTTCAGCAGAAAACTTGTGTAAGCCCTAAATAGGAAAGCTCATGACTTGGAAAATTTGCAAATGGTTGACAAACAACTATCTAAATTGGATATCGAGTCATTCATCACCGATGGAGATAGCCACCCTCATTACGACCAGAATGGTCAACTTCACGCTCAAACAACGTCTTCACAAGAGAAGCTATCTGTTGACGGGCAAGCGATCGCGAAATTAATCTCGACCCTACGAGGTGAACTAATCCTTCCAGGAAACCCGACTTATGAAGCCGAACGACGAGTCTGGAACGGTGCCTTTGATTGCCATCCCGCTGCGATCGCGCGTTGCATCGATGCGGAAGATGTCAGAGCCGCCGTCAATTTGGCCCGTGAGCAGCCGATGACGCTCTCCGTGCGGAGCGGTGGACATAGTTTAGCCGGACATGGAACCAAAGCAGCACCGAATGAACTCTCAACTGAGGCTGTGTTCGCGCTTGCCCCTCCCGCCCCTTTCATCCCACCCGACAAGCAAGGAACCCCGGTTATCGGCATCCTGGTCTGCTACACAGGCAACCTGAGCGAGGGCGAGCGGGTGGTGGCTCCACTGCGTCAGCTTGCTACCCCGATCGCAGATACGATCGCTCCCATGCCCTATCCGGACATCTTTGCGTTCAACGCGATCGGTGAGGTACGTGGTATGCAGCATCATGCGCGATAGCGAAGCGCTGCTGCGAAGCGCAGATCACAGTTTTTCAAGACGCTCTCGAACGAGATGGTGCATACGTTAGTCGAAGCAACTCAGGCGGTTCTGTCTCCCGAAACGTTGGTTGTACTTCGCGTTCTTGGTGGAGCGATGAGCCAGGTAGCACCAGACGCGACCGCCTTCGCCCACCGCGACAAACAGGGCATGGTGATGATCACCCATTACGGACTGCTATCCGCTGATGCTGCCAGTCTCGATGCCCGCACACAGCGAGTCTTTCAGGCGCTCTCACCCTATGCCAACGGTGCTTATGCGGGGTTCCTGGAGAACGAAGGGGAACAGCGTATTCGTGAGGCTTACCCGTCCGCCACATACGCACGGCTAGTCGCGCTCAAGAATCAGTATGACCCAACCAATCTGTTCCATCTGAACCAGAATATCAAACCAACTGCTGCCCCATCGAGTTCGTAGCGATCCAACGTAACAAGCTACTCCGAGAAACGCTAATCTTATCCTTCCTAATGCACCTTATGAACGCACAAGAACAAAATTGGAAAAACTTATTTGGAGACCACACCCTCGAAGCGATCTCATGGCACGGAATCTGGACTGTCTCTTCCCCAGAGAAAGAAATCGTCAAATCCTTTCAAGGTGTAAGAAGTTTTCGGCTTAATGAAGAGCAAACAGCTATTATTCACACCAATAACTTCACCTACCCTGACGGGAGTACCGCAGAATACACATGGCAACTTGAGAAGCAAAGTTGTAATCAGCGTGATGGAGTGATTCATCCAGCTAGCCTGTCTATGAGATCGCTGTCCTTTGGCCAAGGTGCCATAGCTTGGCTATC
>NZ_DATNPA010000088.1:0-9012 GCF_036703385.1 Allocoleopsis sp.
TTATTTCAACCGATGAATGTGGGGAAATCTTATTCGTTAATCCAGCTTTTGAAGGAATTTGTGGTTATTTTTCTGAAGAACTCGTCGGTCAAGTTCCTCCTTATCCCTACTGGGATTTAGCCGATCTAGACCAGATTAACCAAGAATTTGGGCTGGCAATGACAGGGCAGAAGAAACAGATCGAACTCTGGTTTACCCGAAAAAATGGCGAGAGATTTTTGGCTCGGCTACAGCCCATTACAATATTTGACGAACAGGGAAATATGCTTCGTCATCTCGCCACAATGGAGGATATTACGAAGTACAAGCAAGCCGAAGAAGAACTTTACAAAGCTCTAGAAGCGGAACGAGAACTCAACGAATTCAAATCACGTTTCGTTGCGATGGTTTCCCATGAGTATCGCACTCCACTGGCGAGTATTTTATCGTCTGCCGAACTCCTTGAACGTTACATTCATCAATTTACAGAAGATAGAAGGCTTAAGCACTACCGTCGCATTCAAACCTCTGTCTACACTCTCACCCAGCTAGTGAGTGATGTACTAACTCTGAGCAAAATTGAAGCGGGGAAACAGAAGTTTAACCCTTCCCCCTTGGATTTGGAGAAATTCTGTCGCGAACTGGTAGAAGACCTGCAAGTAACGCTCGGCAACCAGCATACTGTTATCTTTACGAGTCAGGGCAACAGTAAACCTGATGCCTCGGCTACCCTAATGGCGACTCCCTACATGGACGCGAAGCTGCTAGGGTACATTCTCGGCAATTTGCTCTCGAATGCGATTAAATATTCGCCAAAGGGCAGCACAGTTAAGATTGACCTAGCTTGTGACGAAACCAAAGCCATTGTGTGCATTCAAGACGAAGGGCGCGGTATTGCTGTAGAAGACCAACCACACCTGTTTGAGTCGTTTTACCGGGGTCGCAATGTTGGCACCATTTCCGGAACTGGACTAGGGCTAGCGATTGTTAAAAGTTCTGTGGACTTACATCAGGGTCAAATCATGGTGGAGAGCGCAACTGGGATAGGCACGATAGTTACTGTCACGTTGCCTTTGAATAGCCCGCTTCCAAACGAGAGCGATCGCACAACGCTCACCGCCAAGGGCGATCGCAAATGTTCCAGCTTGGAAACGACTGAATAGTAGGGGTCATTACGAATTACGAATTAAAAATTACAAATTATCCCTGACCCAGTTGTCGAGAACGTTCTTTAGCCGCCAGAACGGCTTCAATCAAGGCAGAGCGGAAGCCTGCACGCTCCAACTCAGCGATCCCAGCAATGGTAGTCCCACCAGGGCTAGTCACACGGTCTTTGAGTTGAGCGGGGTGCAGTTCTGATTGTTGCAACAGTTGAGCTGTACCCAGCACTGTCGAGAGAGCCAACTGAGAGGCTATAGCTCTAGGCAAGCCAGCCGCAACCCCCCCATCAGCGAGAGCCTCGATCAGAATTGCCACATAAGCTGGCCCTGATCCCGATAAGCCAGTTACGGCATCCATCAAAGATTCCGATACCTCGACCACTTCGCCAACGGCTTGAAAGATGGCGATCGCTTGCTCCTTCTGGCTTTTGCTGACCGTTTTTCCCGGTGCGATCGCCGTGATTCCGGCCCCTACTGTTGCAGGAGTATTGGGCATCGCTCGGATGACTGGCTGACGCCCAAATGCTGCTTCCAGCTTGCTTAAAGACACACCCGCTAAAATCGAAACCACGACCGGCAACAGCTCTTTGTCGGGACGCTCACCGTTATCTTCTGCCAGCTCTATCGCTACCGCCTCAAACACCTGGGGTTTAATCGCCAACAACAAAATATCCGAGACCGCCGCTACGGCTCGGTTACGCGATGTCACCTGGACACCGTACTTTCGCGCTAACAAGTCCCGTTGGTGGGCTTGCGGCTCACTCACCAGGACATCCTCAGGGCGATAAAGCTGTTGAGCAATCAGACGGGATAAGAGGGCTTCTCCCATTACCCCGCCACCCACTATGCCAAGCTTGATTGCCACCCCAGCTCCCCTCTTAACCGAATTTTGGATTTTGGCTTTTGGATTTTAGAGTTTAGTCTAAACACCAAATCTTAGATGCTTACTGAGCCATCCGCTCCTGTTCAGACGCCCAAGCCGGCGCGGGAGCCGCTGGACGGTTAGGACGCATTTGGGGCGAAGACACTTCATGAACGACGCCTGATTGAGTGCTGACTTGAACACAGCTAGGTGTAAACAAGAAGATACTTTCGCCAATTCGCTCCTGATGACCATCAATTGCGTAGGTACCACCGGCGACGAAGTCCACTGCTCGTTGCGCTTGATCTGGGTCCATAATCGTTAGATTCAAAACCACTGACTTACGCTCTCGCAGTGCTTGAATCACCTGCGGCATTTCTTCAAACGAACGCGGCTCGATTACCGCTACTTCCGAAATTCCATTAACAGCTCCAGGCATCCCAATCACGTTATTCATTGAAGTTGTTGATCCCATTCCTGCTTCTGATCCTACACTGGTGCGCTCCCGAACGCGACGGCGCGGTGTACGCTCTTCCTCCGGAGGCGGTGGCGCTTGAACTTGCTGTTCTTGCTGATAGAGAGTTTGGTAGGTATCTCCGTCGTCTTCGTACTCGTACTCGTACTCTACTGGATCATTGAGACCCACAAAATCTCGGAGTTTGGTAAAGATATTGTTCATTGTTCACGCTCCATAGTTTGACCCTAAAATCTGACTAGCGGTTTTTTTGGAGGCAGCAGCCTTCAACAGATGCTTTTTTAGAGCGAAAAGAAGATGGCTTTTGTTTAGTCTGCCCCCTCATCATTCTCCCTGAGACAAGCCTCTCAAAATAAACCAAAAGTATACATCAGCCTCCTCAAAGCAGGTAGTCGCACAACACCCCGCAAGAAATGCCAAACAATTTTAAGGGTGACAATATTCGTCAGAGTTGTGTTGGCATTATATTAGCCCATAGCTTGACCCATAGAACGAGGGGAGGGGGAGACTAGCGCTCCTACGAGGACGCAGCCTAGTCCAGAGATGACCAGTTATGGATAGTCCTTAGTTCCTGTTGAGGAGTTCATCTTCTATCTTGCTGTCAGATTAAGCGATTCGTTCACCAAAAATAATTCGCCCGACACGTACCATCGTCGCACCGGCTTGCACGGCAAGAGGGTAATCATCTGACATTCCCATCGAAAGCTCCTGCATTTGCAGGTTCGACCAAGTTTGCTGCCCAATCTTTAGAGCCAGTTCACGAGTACGCTCAAAGACTTGAAGACTTTCTTCTTGAGATAATCCAAAGGGGAGAATTGTCATTAATCCTCGAATTTGTAGCGCATCGAACTGATCAAGTTCCGCTAAATCTGCTAGCAGTTCTGGGATGCTCCAACCGTATTTGTCAGGATCTGGCACAATTTTGACTTGGAGGCAGACTTGTGGTTTCCAGGACAGCTCAGTGGCTAAGCGATTCAGGCGTTGGGCTAACTTGAGATTGTCACAAGAATGAATCCACTGGAATTGCTCCAAAGCTTTTTTGACTTTGTTACTCTGTAAATGCCCAATTAGATGCCAGTTGAGGCCAGGTAAATCACTCAACTGGGCTCTTTTGGCTTCCGCTTCTTGAATGCGGCTTTCCCCGAAATCCCGAACACCAGCTGAGTAAGCTTCTCGCATCGCGTCCACTGGAACTTGTTTAGTGACAGCAATCAACCGGACGTCTGTCGGCAGTTGTTGGCGTATGGTGGCAATGCGTTCTGCAATGGAACCAGTCATTCGATTCGAGATTTTTGATACCGTTGATTAAATTATCCCTCCTCAATCATGCCAGAGGCTTGAGGAGTCTGAATTGCCGGTTCAAGAATTATTGTTCGATTGATGAATTTACAGGCAAAGGCTAGTGGGTTACAGAAAAGTTTGTTTATGGATAACCTGAAGCTGCTCCATATCGTCCAGGGAACCAGTGCGACGGAGCTGACGGAGGCGATTTTCCACTAAGAGCCGAGCATCTGAGCGACTAATCGGTTCAAAAGTAAGACCGTCAGGAGCAGTGGTGACCAGAAAAAATAGGCGTTGGGCATAGAGAGTGGTGAACAACTCCTGGTTCTCTTCAACCATACAAACTCGAAAAAGCAGACCAAACGTCGGGTGATTTAGGTATGTTTCGGTGCTCATTAACATCCAAACTAAAAATACCCATCCCTAGCTGGGGGATTGGGAAGACTCATATAGAGAACAGGCGTACTGGCTCCGATGAAAGCTATGCCGATGATAGCCTGATTTGGAGTTGACGGAGAGCCAAGCTTCGCCTCGATAAAAATATTAGGATTCTTAGAAGTGCAGACTCCGATGAAAGCTATGCCGATGATAGCTTGATTCGGGATTGACAAAGACTCAACCTTAGGAGCGATATTCATCCAGCCGTAGAATTACCAGAGCCAGGGTCGCTAACCTAGAGAGCAGGGAGAGCAGGCGAAAACGTCAAAAACTTAGAATCTTGAGAGCAGAAAGCTGAGCCTGAGCTTTGTGCAGAGACTCGTACCATTCCTTTGCTGGGTCACTGTCAGCGACAATGCCGGCTCCAACTTGACCTGAAACGATTTTGATGGATTTTGATTCAGTCGAGTCCCCAGTGTGGAGAGATTTCTCCTCAATATTGACTCCCGTGTCGCGATCGCTCACTAAAAGGGTGCGAATCAAAATATTCAAGTCCAGGTGACCGCGTTGGTCAATATAACCACAGGAGCCATAGAACAAGCTACGACGGACTGGCTCCAGTTCTTCAATAATTTCGATCGCACGAACTTTAGGGCAGCCAGTGATCGTACCACCAGGAAACAAGGCGCGGATCAGGTCAACCGCATCCCTGTCAGTACGCAGGGTACCCATAACGTTACTCACAAGGTGCATAACGTGGCTGTAACGCTCAATCGTGAATAATTCGTTCACCTCTACCGAACCCCACTCGCACACACGCCCTAGGTCATTGCGCTCCAAATCAACGAGCATGATATGTTCCGCTCGTTCTTTCGCATTGGCAATTAGCTCTTGAGCTAACTGCTGGTCGATCTCAGGGGTTGCTCCGCGCGATCGCGTCCCAGCAATGGGCCGTGTTTGCGCTTGCCGTCCTTGTAGCTGTACCAGTCTTTCCGGTGAGCAGCTGATCACATCCCCCCAAGGGGTTTGCCAATAGCTGGCAAAGGGAGAAGGATTAATTTGCTGTAAGGCGCGATAAATCGCCCAGCTATCGGCGCTTGTGGCGACCTCAAACCTCAAAGAAAGATTGGCTTGAAAGATATCACCGGCCTGGATGTACTTTTTCGCTTGAACAACGGCGGCTTCAAAATCCGTTTGAGAACTCAGGAAAGAGAAGTTGGAAGGTTGGAGGTTTGAAGGTTGAAGGTTGAAGCTTTGGAGGTTTGAAGGTTGAAGGTTGAAGGTTTGAAGGTTTGAAGGTTGAAGCTTTGAAGACGGGTTCCAAGCTTCCACGTCCACCTCGTTAACCTGTAACCCTTGTTGTTCCAGTCGTTGTTGTAATGAATCGAGTTCAGCTTGACTCGTGGCGGCTAACCACAGCGTTTGTTGAGCGTGGTCGAGGACAGCAAACGTAGCAGGTTCATACCAGAAAGCGACGGGAAATGGCAGGGGATCAGCTTTTAAACGAGGTAGCTGCTCAATTTCCCAGGCGAGGTCATAGCCAAGCCAGCCGAGCCAACCCCCGGTAAATGGGAGGTGAGGGGGTGGGAAACCTGTCTCCTCTTGTGTGTTTACTAAAGAGTTGGCTGTCCAACTCCCTCTGTCTGCTTGAGGCGACAGCAAACGGCACAGGAAAGGTAGGATTTCACCAACGGGTGGTGTCCACATTTGATGGCGTCCCTGCTGGAGGCGGGGCATCCCCGCACAGATGGAGTATCGAGCTAACTGCGGTTGATCGGGAGGAGTGGGGTACGGGCTTTCTAGGAGGGTAGCAATCGTACCACTATGGCGAAACAAGCAGTCAAATATCTGGGAACCTGTGCGATGTTCCAGGGGTAGTGATCGCCAATACCAGGGCTGCAAGTCATCAATCTGGGACATTCACTTAGGCTTAGGAATTAAGAGAAGAGATTTTCATCACTTCTGTGATAATAGTTCTTTTTAGCGAGCCGTTAGAGATTATATTCGTCTCTGGGAGAGTCTTGCAGTCCGGAGCAAAAGAAAGCATCGAGTAGTATAAATCATGGGCTGGCGAATTTAACTCTCGATGAATGGCGTTGATTTTTCTCCCTATTTAGCGTTTGTTTGTACTGACTCTCGTTATCAGGAAACATTATCCCGGTACACAGCGACGGATACGGATTTGGTGTTAGAAGCGCAAACGGTAGTACGGGAGGAATCCGAGGGTAGGGAGAGAGAGGAACCAAGGCAAAAGATTGAGCGATTTCCAGTATTAGAGGGGTTAAGGAAATATGCGGCGAATCATGTGTTGCTGTCGGGGAAACCGGGTTCGGGGAAATCGACGACACTGAAGCGGTTGTTGTTGGAGATGGCACAAACTGCTCTTGCCCCTCAGCCTCCCAACTTTGGGGGGAGTTGGAGTCTCACGGGTGAGTTTTCTTGTCTTACTTCCTAAGTCCAAATTATCGATATTTAGATGCGTTTATCCTGGATGGGATAGTACGTTTGATCAATATATTTTTGAGCAGAAATTAAAGCCTCGTATCTACTAGAGCAGTCGTCAAGGCTATTAGGACAAATGTCCCAGAGCCAATTTTCAATCTCAGCTTTTGAAATGTCCTAACCGTTGTGGCGATTGCTATAAAATGAAATTACCAACAGTTTGAAGGGTTGAGCGAAGAAATAGAGTAGATGAAGATGTTGTTTCCTGCCGCAGATATTCCCATCAAAATCGGCAAGCGACTGTATGAAAATTAGTGCGATCGCGTAGCATTATGATCGAAATCGGAAAGCGATTGTATGAGATTTACAGCAATCGCAAGCAACTCCCCAACAGCTAGAAGGCAAAGTGAAACGAGTCAAACTAAAGAGGAGGAGATGAACCATTATTCGTCTGAAAACTCCCCAAAACGTTCTCGATACCTAGCCAATAAAGCCTCAGCTTGCTCAGCGCGTTGTAGCTCTTGATTAGCTCGTTGTTGTTCAGCAATAGCTACCTCTTCCGGTGTCGGGACTAATTGCCCTTCGCGAGTGAAAAAGCGTAGTTTTTGTTCGTGAATCCCTAAATAAAGTTCTAATTGTTCGCTCCACAGCCAACCTTGTTGATTCGGTTGCAGTGGGCAATAGGTTCCTCGAATTAACTCAAATCCCGCAAATTCCAAACTGTGTGGATCGAGCCAAAAATATTCCGGAGTGCGAAAGATATCTTGATAAATCTGCTTTTTCAATCCTCGGTCTGTTGCTGCTGTTGAATTGGATAAAAGTTCTACAATTACATTGGGATATTTGCCGTTTTCTTCCCAAACTACCCAGCTTTTGCGTGGCTTATCTTCAGTATTCAGGACGACAAAAAAGTCTGGCCCTCGAAAGTCTTCTGACTTGCGCTGTTGAGGAGAGTAATAGACCGTTAAGTTACCAGAAACATAGAAATCATGTCGTTGTTGCCAGCACCATCGCAGCAGGCGAATCAATAAGTCAATTTGCTCGCGGTGTAAGTCACTTTCCAAGGGCGGTTCGTGGCTCTCTAAGTCACCAGGCGAGAAGACAACCTCTTCCGGCACAACAATAGAAGATTCTACATCCTGGGTGAACGACATGGCATCATGTTTGTGAACTCTGCTTTTAGTTTAGCGAGCTGATTGCAGTAGCGAGGGGAGCGATCGCTTGCACATTACAACCCTTCTCAATCAGTAGTCAGGAGGACTGTTGGCAGGTACGTTTTGGGTACTGCTGGATATAATGAAAGGGATTTTTCATGTTGGTAGACGGTGAAAAGACTGTTCTACCCTTTTTTTAGGGCGCAGATTATATTTCGGACAGGTCTTGTGTATTACAGGTTAAACTGTTCCACCCCAAACCACCCGTAATCCCCAGAAGACGAGTAAGCCACCTACTGCTAACCAGTCGCCCCAACGTAGGCGCAGCTGATGCCACCGTACCCGATGCTCATTGGGACTGGTAAAGCCGCGCACGAGCATCGCACTGGCAATTTGCTCAGCTCGCAATAGGAGATTTTCCAGTAATCGTTCCGCCACCATTAACCAAACTTGAAGGCTTTTGCGGATGCCTAATTTTTTCCAATTGATAGCGCGAGTGTACACAGAACGAACTAAATTCTGTACTTCTTCAAGGACTAGGGGAATGAAGCGCAAAGAAAGGGTTAATGTGAGGGCAATTTCGGTCACGGGTACCCCGATACGCCGTAAAGGACGCATCAAGCTTTCTAAGCCAGCTGTAATTTCTTCGGGTGCCGTCGTGAGCAGGAACAGCGTACTGCTGTAGATAACGGTAAAGAGCAGGGTGCTAACACGAATGGCCAGATCTAAAGACCGACGAGTGAGGGTGACGGGGCCAGCTTTCCAGAGTACGTAGTGATAGTCGGTTGGCTGTGGTAAGGGCTTTGGAGCCGATTGTTCTGTAGAGGATGTACTTGGAGAAGGCTGTTCTCCTAAACCAAAGGGGTTGTACCAAGGTCGAGGCGTAGGAGCTTTAATGGGAAGGTTAGTCGGTTGCTGAGTAAAAGCAGGGAGCCGTGGCTGACTGTCAGTTGAATAGCCATCAGGAGCGATCGCTGTGATGATGAAGACAAAAATTGAGAGCATCAGCAGCCAAGCCATTTGTTGACGCCACACCCGTAACGGAATCGCGGCTGAGAGCGTTAGCAGAATCAACAGCACCACTAACGCCACACGCCAGTAGGGATTCGCTAACAGGGGAGCAACCAGAAAGCTCATGAGCCAGATAAATTTTACCCTGGAGTCCAGGTGATGTAGCCAGGTTACGGGTTGTTCCAGGTACAGCCCCAAAGGTAGCGATCGCAGTAAATCCATCTTTTGTCGTCGGTCAATCGATTTTGGATTTTGGATTTTGGATTTTGG
>NZ_DATNPA010000089.1:0-6834 GCF_036703385.1 Allocoleopsis sp.
CCAATCAGAACAATTTGCGGGTCAATATAAAGCAGAATTTGAGAGCTATTATATTTTATTTAAACAAATTGCAGAATTGTCTCATGCCAGTCGTTTAGTATTGATTACTAGCGAACAACCAGAAGATGCAATCACGACTCGTCATAAATTCACCCGTTGCCTAAAACTCGTCGGTTTGGGAGAGTCTGCTAAACAAATATTAAGGGATAAAGAACTGTTAGATGAACAGATGTGGGACACCTTACTTGAAAAATATCAAGGTCATCCCTTATGGTTAGAAATGACAGCAACAATGATTCAAGAATTATTCGCTGGCAAAGTTACGGAATTTTTAGCTTATCCTTCCTTAATATTAAGTAATGTGATAGCATCTCAACTCAGTCGTTTGTGGATAAGATTATCCGATTCAGAAAAACAGGTAATGAATTATTTGGCTAAACAAAAAGATGCCGTTACTTTGAGCCATGTTTTACAGGAAATATCTCATCCTCCCACAGAATTATTAAAAGCTATACAATCCTTAAAAAGACGCTGTTTATTAGAAGATACGCCAACTTGTGTTGGTGCAATTAATGTGGAAAATTATCGAGCTGATCTACTGAAAATTAATCCAATTTTCAAAAATTATCTCATTTCTCTCCCCTTGTTACCAACTTGAACTCGAAATGTCGCTTAACTCCAATGTATCCATGCGCTGAACGCGAATCGTATTCAGCCAACTACGGCTGCGTTTTGTCGGTTGGTATTCCCACTTGAGTAAATGTCCCATCAAAATACTGAGGGGATTTCGCAGTTCTGCCCGTTGCTGTTTGCCCAACGATTCAATTTCCTCAATCAGATTTGGCAGGTCAAGTTTACTCCAGTGATGATTCCGCAGGAGTTCAGCCTGTCCCTGTGTCCAGGCATAGAAGTCAGTTTCATAGAGCGTGTTGACCGTTGATTCCGACTGAGATGGGTTTGGGTCGAACTGAACCCTAGGCAGTACCAATCCTATGGCTCGCATTCTAGAACACCGATTCAGTAATCGCCGAAACGACGATTTTTCGTAGGGGCAGGCACGGAGGCACTGCCCCAAAATCCTGACGGGGCAACCACGGGGGGTTGCCCCTACCATTAATGAATTGATGTTCTAGAGCCTATCTGCTTTCCTGGAAGTAGAAGCGAACAACTTAACCTATCTCTTCATCTGCTTCCAAATGCCGCTCAAAACTGTAAATTTTTTGCGTCGTTAAATGATCACAAATAGATGAAGGTTGCTGCGTAAGCGAGAATGTCTGTCGGTCTAGCTGAACTTGCAAGCCAATCATCGGATCGACACCGGAAGAGACCAAAAATTCCAGCCGTTCCACTTGACGCCATCCACTTAACTCATCCAGAATTTTGGCGATCGCTTGCAAGTAGGGATGATTGGAGTCCTTGTACCAATCCGCTGCCGCCAGGTTAGCTTGGTCAAAGCCAATATGGACAATTAAGGAGGGTGTACCGAACAGCGCGATCGCAACAGGTCGTGCCTCCTCCTGCAATAATAAATGCTGGCTATGCACCAAATACCGCAGTTTCTCTAAGCGTTCGTAACGCTTTTTCACTGGCTGGGGGGCGTCTTGCCATTGCACGGCAACCGTAACCAAATACGTCTGCAACAGCATATGACCTAGCTTTTGAGCCTTGGTTGCTAGGTAGGTGGAATTGTAATCATTCGCTTCAATCAGCAGTGGCACCCGGTCTACTACCTCAATGCCATAACCCCTCAATCCAGCGATTTTACGGGGATTGTTGGTAATCAAGCGAATTTTTTTCACCCCCAAGTCATTGAGCATTTGTGCGCCCATCCCATAATCCCTTAGGTCGGCGGGGAATCCTAGGCGTTCGTTTGCTTCGACTGTATCCAGCCCTAAGTCTTGTAAGGAATAAGCCTTTAACTTATTAATCAGACCAATTCCCCGCCCTTCTTGGCGCAAATACACCACCACACCCTGTCCTGAGTTCTCAATCATTTTCAGCGCGGCTTCTAACTGCATCCGGCAGTCACAGCGTAATGAACCCAATCCATCACCTGTTAAGCATTCCGAGTGCATCCTCACCATGACTGGATTATCTTTAAACTCGGCGGGGTTGCCCTTGACGATCGCAACGTGTTCCGAATTATCCAGGGTGTTGCGGTAGGCATAAATCTGGAAATTGCCAAAAATACTAGGTAATCTCGCGATCGTCTCTCGATAGACGAAGCGATCGTACTTGAGGCGGTAACTGATTAAGTCCGCAATACTGATAATTTTGAGTTGGTGGTGCGCCGCGTACTCAATCAACTCGGGCAGGCGTGCCATTGAGCCATTAGGATTTTGGATTTCGCAAATCACACCGGCAGGGTATAAACTTGCTAGTCGTGGCAGATCGATGGCTGCTTCCGTATGACCTGCCCGTTTTAGCACCCCTCCCTCCCTAGCACGGATGGGAAAAATGTGCCCCGGACGGCGCAAGTCTTCAGGTTGAGTTGATGGATTAATGGCAATTTGGATTGTCCGTGCCCGGTCTTCAGCCGAGATGCCGGTGGTGACGCCTAGGTGCGGCGCGGCGTCGATGCTTACCGTGAAGGCAGTCTGGTTACTGTCAGTGTTTTTGCTGACCATTAACGGCAAATCCAAGGCATCAAGGCGATCGCCCGTTAAAGCCAGACAAATTAACCCTCGTGCTTCTACCGCCATGAAATTAATCATGTCAGGCGTTGCAAATTGAGCGGCGCAAATTAAGTCGCCTTCGTTTTCCCGGTTTTCGTCATCTACCACGACCACAGCGCGACCGGCCTTGAGGTCTGCCAGGGCATCGTCAATCGAGTCAAATTTAAATAAATCGGTTTCAGGCGATTCCACGTCCAGTTTGCGAGCGATAACCCGTAAAGTTTTCTAAAGATTGTTTCTACTCAATTGTATCCCGTTTGTTTTAGCACGGGAGTTGTGGAGGTTGTTAGAAAAATTCTTATAAATACGCCCTAATTTCTACCACCAAAGTTCACTTTTGATACTAAAATGCAGCAAATGTTAATCCATTTTTCGTTTTAGCTCTTTTAGGAAAGAAATATCATGGGTGATTTAGGACGCCTGCCCGTAGGCATTATTGGGGCTTCAGGCTATGGCGGCGTGCAACTTGTACGGCTCTTGATGGATCACCCAGGAGTCGAGGTGGTGTACTTGGGGGGAGATAGCAGTGCGGGAAAGTCCTATTCTGAAATCTACCCTCATTTAGGCCACTGCGTTGACCTGACGATCGAACCGATTGATTTAGACCAAGTGGCGTCGCGCTGTCAAGCTGTTTTTCTTTCATTGCCCAATGGCTTGGCTTATCAGATGGCACCTATCCTGTTGGCCAAGGGATGCAAGGTTCTAGACTTATCAGCAGATTATCGCTTTAAGAATCTAGAGACTTACAAAATCTGGTACGGTGGGGAGCGGCAAGACCAGGAAACCGCAGCTTTAGCTGTTTATGGTTTACCTGAATTATATCGCGATCGCATTGCCGAAGCTCAGCTGGTTGGATGTCCAGGTTGCTATGTTACAACAAGCTTATTAGCCCTAGCTCCCTTATTGAAACAAGGCTTAATTGTCCCTGAAACAGCTATTATCGATGCCAAATCTGGAACATCGGGTGCTGGACGCACAGCAAAAACCAATCTCTTACTCTCCGAAGCCGATAACTCCCTAGCGCCCTACGGGGTAGCACGTCATCGGCATATTCCAGAAATAGAGCAAATTTGCAGCGATTTGGCAGGTCATGAGGTCATGGTGCAGTTTACTCCCCACCTGATTCCGATGGTGCGGGGACTCTTGGCAACCGTTTATGCGACTCTCCGCGATCCTGGCTTGGTTCGAGAAGATTTGATTACCATTTATACGGCCTTCTACCGCGCCTCTCCGTTTATCCGGATATTGCCTGCTGGCACTTATCCCCAAACTAAGTGGGCTTGTGGCACTAATGTTTGTTATATCGGGGTAGAAGTCGATCCTCGGACTGACCGGGCGATCATTATGTCAGTCACCGATAACTTGATTAAAGGTCAAGCGGGACAAGCGATACAGTGTCTGAATCTAATGATGGGTTGGGAAGAAACCCTGGGATTGCCTCAGCTCGGTTTTTATCCTTAGACTTTCCCCTCTCCCTTTTACTCCCCCTCAAAGAAGCATAGCGTTGAGGGTTTTTTTGAGACTCTAATGCAAGTAAGTGCTTACATTACATGTAAAATAAAATGCAAGTAAGTACTTACATGTATAACTATGGATCATTCAGTTCAAAGGGCTGCACAAACTCGCGCCCGAATACTGAAAGCTGCTACAGAAGTTTTTGCAGCCTCAGGTATAGCGGGAGCTACCACGCGTGAGATTGCCCGTGTGGCTGGAGTGAACGAGGTAACCCTATTTCGTCATTTCCAGAATAAAGAGCAACTCCTCGCTGCTGTTGTTCAGCAAGTCACGGCGTTGCAGGCAGAAGCTCTTGCCAACCAAGATGAGTGGACAGGTGAGCTGCAAATCGACTTATCACACTATGGATGGCTCTATAACAACATGCTGGAGGAGCATGAAGCCCTAGTTCGGATGTTTATTGGGGAAGCTAAGCGACACCCCGAAGCCGCGCTTCAAGTCCTTCGGGAGACAGTCCAGCCCTTGCGCGAAAAGCTAATGGCTTACCTGCGCAACGGCATTGAGCAAGGAAAAATTCGCCCAGATGTAGACCTGTTAACGGCTGTAGATATGTTTACGGGAATGCTACTTTCTGGAATGCTGCGTAGTAATACTATCCCACTACCACGAAGCTATAGTCGCGATCGCTACATCGAGAGTTGTGTCGATCTGTTCGTGCGCGGGATTAGCACGTTGCCCGTGCATACAGCCTATTCCTCTACTACCTCTACAGCACAATGACAAAGAGTAACACTTCAACTGTTACTAAGTCGGGTTACGTCACTGGTTCTCGAAAGTGGGCGATCGCATTTACAGCTTCCCTAGGAGCCATCCTGGAAGTGATTGACACTAGCATCGTCAACGTTGCCCTGACTGAGATGCAAGCGAGTCTAGGCGCAACCGTGGGCGAGATTGGTTGGGTTGTGAGCGGATATGCGATCGCCAACGTAATTCTGATTCCCTTGAGCGCTTGGCTAGGAGAGCATTTTGGCAAGAAGAACTACTTCATCTTTTCACTTGTTGGCTTCACCATCGCTTCAGTGATGTGCGGTTTGTCTTTTAACCTCCCAATGCTGATTATTTCCCGTATTCTTCAGGGATTATGTGGAGGTGGCTTACTCGCAAAAGCTCAGGCGATTTTGTTTGAAACCTTCCCTCCCCATGAACAAGGTCTCGCCCAGTCTGTGTTTGGTGTTGGAGTGATTGCTGGGCCTGCCATTGGCCCAACCTTAGGAGGTTTCCTCACCGATGGTTTAGGCTGGCGTTGGATCTTTTTTGTCAATATTCCTTTTGGTATAGTCGCGGTTGCAATGGCTTGGGTATTTTTGCTCAATGATAAGGTTCGGGACAAAAAGCAGAGTACAGCCGTTGACTGGTGGGGAATCGCCCTTTTGGCTATTGCCGTAGGTAGCATACAGACCTTTTTAGAGGAAGGGGAAAAGGAAGACTGGTTTAATTCAGGTTTTATCACTACCCTCGCCATCGTTGGTGTCACTGGATTAGGGTTATTCATTTGGCGAGAACTCAGTACCGAACATCCTGCGGTTGACCTGCGAGTACTGCGTCACCGTTCCCTAGCGGCTGGGAGCGTTTATTCAGGAATTCTTGGTATGGGGCTGTATGGAGCGCTGTTTGCCGTGCCGATTTTTGCTCAGAGCATACTCCACTTTACGGCGACGCAAACCGGACTATTACTGGCTCCAGGGGCGTTGGCTTCTGCGATCGTGATGGTTCTCTTGGGCAAGATATCGACTAAAGTTGATGCTAGATTACTGATTGCCAGTGGTGCGATTGGCACGGCATTAGTCATGTTTCAACTGTCGGACATCACCCCACAGACGGGCACAGACGAACTATTTTGGCCCTTGGTTTGGCGTGGAGCGGTGACTGTTCTGATGTTTCTCCCGTTGAGTCTAGCGACTTTGGGCCCGCTGCCTAAAAAAGATGTATCAGCAGGCTCTGGCTTCTACAATCTCACCCGTCAACTGGGAGGCAGTGTCGGAATTGCTGCACTCACTACCTTGCTTACGCAACGGGAGGCATTTCATCGAGCGATGCTGCTAACCAATGTTACTCCTTATGATTTAGCAACAAATGAGCGTCTAGACTTGCTGACAGGGGCGCTTCAGGCTCGCGGGATGGATGCTACTACGGCTCATCAACAAGCTCTCGCCTTGGTGAGTCAGGCGGTTAGTCAACAAGCGGCTGTTCTATCTTTTGCGGATATCTTTCGGGTGGTGGGAGTGGCGTTTCTTTGTTCAATGCCCCTACTGTTGTTTTTGGGTAAAGGTGGTAAAGGGGCCAAAGCACCAGCCGCTCACTAGTGTAGGCTGGCTGCAAATCCGTTATAGTAAGCCTTGGAAAACCAGCAGCGTCACAATATCGAGATTTGGGCGCGATGTTTTAGCATCACTTGTTTGGCAGCGCGTACACCGCTGAGAAGGGCTCCATGTACAGTTCCTGGGTTCTGTCGGTTAGTTGCCTCACCTGCAAAAAATAAGCGTTCTCCTACTGGGTCAGCCAAAATCTCGTAATCGCGACCGCTAGCCCCCACGGGGATGAAGGAATAAGAACCACACGCAAAAGGGTCGCTTGCCCAACGAGTCACAATGGCTTCAGTTGGTTCTGGTATAATCGTTCCATAGATTAATCGCAGGGAACGCAA
>NZ_DATNPA010000090.1:0-3656 GCF_036703385.1 Allocoleopsis sp.
TAGCTGTGCTTGCTTAGCTGCCACTCGCCTATTTGGATAGTACCCTTGAGCACGAAAATCTCCAAATCAGCAGTGAATATACCTGCTGGTGCCTCAAACTGCGGCAGGAGTACCACTCTTGAAGTGGATACTCCACAGTCGTGCCACGTCAGCAATCGTCGTCTTCCGGGTACTACGTTCTCTGGCATACCACTTACTCGCCACCCCTGCTCTTCGGGCACAGCATTTGTGTCAAAGTATTGGTACTGACGAGGTACGTACTCTTTGGAGATCGCTGTACGCCTTCCCGATAGGCTCATGCGCCCTCTACCGTCTCCACCCCAATCCTCCTTTACAGGCGCGGCATACAAAAAGTTATCTGCCTCTCCTTCGCTTGCAGCATTAAACGCTCTGCCCGTATCACCCATGATTTTGCCGCCTCCTTTGTAAGGGCTTCCTCCCCTTTACTCCGCTCATCTTATCTGATAGAGCTCCTTGTGTGGAGGGAATTGGTATGAAAGCTAAAAATAAACTCTCTGGCAATACTTTCTAGGAGTAAGAAAAGGAATAGTTATTTATTTTGAAAAGGAATAAATTCGTGTTTGAGATAAAATTTATTGGCTTGTAAATCTATAGCATCAACTCTAACGGCAAAAATACCAATTCAACTGTGGGAACGTGCGTGATTTAATTCGGTCATTCTCCCTGAACTGGCTGATCTGATATTCGCCATTGACTAACTGGTAAACGCTGAGTGTAGGTTGCTTTGGGTTGCCAATGTAGCGCTTGCCACCTAATCCTAGATAGTCTGAAATCCAATATTCTTGGATACCCATCGTTTCGTAATCTTCTACCTTCCTGGCGTAATCATTTTCCCAGTTAGTAGTAACGACTTCCACTACCAAGGGAATAGATGTCCCTTGAGTAATCGTTGCTGCTTTTTCCCATAGAGGTTCACTCCTAAGGGCATTACGGTCTACGATAAGCACATCTGGCAGATAACCCGTCTCCCAGCTCGGTGCTTTAACTAATGCGCGTGTAGGGAAACGGTAAGGCAGTTGCAACCTAGAAGTTTCCAGAATCAGTTGTCTGGAGATAAATTCGGTAACTTCTTCGTGTTTCCCTGTTGGCTGCATTTCTATAATTTGCCCGTCAATGAGTTCGTATCGCCCATTCTCCGGATACCAAGCAATAAACTCATCAAATGTTACATGTTTCGGTATGGCTTGAATCATGGCGATCGCTCCTTCACAACAAACTATTTCATCCAGTAACGCTGTTACTCTTCTAACGCATTAGCGCTGCGCTCGCGCGATCGCTTCAAATACTGCCCCTGCGGTGAACCCAATACCTGTCCCCGGTCATAAATCAAATTCCCGCGTAAGAATGTACTCTTAACCCGTCCCGTCAACTCCATCCCTTCAAAGGGGGTATAACCCTGTTGCGACTCGGATTCAGCAGCACGGACAACAAACGTTTCATTCGGATCAACCAGCACTAAGTCAGCATCATACCCAACCGCAATGTCACCCTTTTGAAACGGGCCAAATCGTTGTGCCGGATTCCAACACAGTAGCTTTGCCATGTGGTTGTAGGACATGCCCCGTTTACTCCCCTCACTAACAATCCCTGAGAGCAGATATTCTGTACCACCAAAGCCAGACTTAGCCAGCCAAATGTTGTC
The DNA here is from genome assembly GCF_036703385.1 of Allocoleopsis sp. Classification (NCBI taxonomy): domain Bacteria; kingdom Bacillati; phylum Cyanobacteriota; class Cyanophyceae; order Coleofasciculales; family Coleofasciculaceae; genus Allocoleopsis; species Allocoleopsis sp. The sequence continues at coordinate 1,664 of NZ_DATNPA010000090.1, forward strand.
CGGCTCTCTCAAGCTGGCTTTTTTCTCCGCTGAACAGCAAGCATGATCGCTGACAATCCAATCCACCTGATGATTCAGGACTGCATTCCATAAATATTCAACATCCGAGCGCGGACGAATTGGAGGATTAACCTTTGCCCATTTACCCGTAGGAGCATCTACATCTAGGAGGAGATGTCCCACTGTAACTTCTCGTTTGAAATTGATGTGGGGAAAAGTCGTTTGCATCATCAGAGCTGCTTCGACCGCCTTGCGGGAACTTAGATGCAGCAAATTGATGTTGACACAGTTCGTTTCGTGAGCCAGATAAGATGCAATACAAATAGCTAATCCTTCTGAGTGGGGAGGACGAGCCGCGCTATAAGCATTGAGTCCGGTGAGGGTCGTATCTTGCTGCACAATTTTGGTGTAAGCATTGAGAATCTCAGCCACCTCACAGTGCAGGCTGAGACTGAGTGTGTCCTGCATGGTGGGGTAGCGTTCCCTCAGTTGAGACAAACTCCGCATAATGAATTCAAAGTGGGCGAAGTCGTAGCGATCTTCCTTATTAATCATCAGAAATAGATTCTGTTGATCGGAAAGACCGTGGAGACCATAACCCCCATAGAACATAAAAATTTTGAACGAAGCAACCCCATGCTGCTCAAACAACCACTGCATTTCGTCAATATGCTGAGGGGCGATCGGCGCTATATGATAGCCATAATCCACAAAAAAATTGCCCTCTGACAAAGCCAGCACTTCTGGAAAAAAATCCTTGTAAGAACCTCCTTTATTCAGGTAATACTGACCCGTGCGGATATAGTTCAGGCTGGTGGTGACTCCCCCCATTGCCGCTGCTTTGCTTTCTGCGATCGCATCTTGGTCGAGGGCTTGATAGATTCCGATGTGCATGTGGGCATCAACAACCCCTGGAAAACCCAGCAGGTTCTGAGCGTCAAATACCTCTTTGGCCTGCTCCAGGCTGATTTCCGGGGAAATTTGGGTGAATTTACCATCCTTAATTCCCAAATCCAGGCACTCCACGGATGATTGATGAGGACGCACCACGCGGACGTTTTTGATAAGTCTATCTAGAACTAGAGTTTCAGACACAGGACTTCTTGCCAAAATCAGTTAGACCAATTCTCTATCAAGTTGCCTAAAATAAAACTTATAGAACGAAATTATATTTAGGAGAAACCCCAATGGAAGGTTTTAACGAGTATCATTTAGACCCCAAAGAGTTTCCTTTCCTCAACAACCTTCAAAATAGCTGGAAAGCTATTAGAGATGAATTCAGCCGCTTTAGGCACGAAGCATCTCAGGAAGAATTACAATTTACTTTTGACGTTTTGGGGCCTAAAAGTAAAACGATTAAGACTAAAGGCAATGCGAAGTATAGCGCTTTTGGAGTATTATTTCAAGGAATGTTTATCGAAAAATATATTCAAGTGCATCAAATTCAATATCCTCAGTATGAATTACAGGATGTACCCCAAAAAGCACTGGAATTAAGAGAACGATACTTCCCCAAGTTAACTAAGACGATAGAAGAATCAAATTCACTCAATGATAATATCTTGAGAAATGTGTATTATGGGACATTTCATCCAGGGCTGGATATCAAACTGCATGTGAACTATAACCCTCACATGAATCGCGGTTATCTAGGGTTGATTGTGCCAGAGGGAGATGTGGCGATGAAAATCTGCCATGACAAGCTTTATTGGCATGAAGGCGAATTCTTGATTTTAGATCACAGCTATCCCCACTGTCCGCATAATTATACCGATTACGAAAGGACTGTTTTGGTTGTAGATTTCTTTAAAACTGATAAGCCGAGAGAAGAAGTGATTCAGTTTGAACAGGAATTAGTCCAACAGCGGATGCAAGAAAATCCTTACAGCTTAGGTGTTTTTGGTAAAAGTGATGAAGCCAAAAAAGAAGACTTTATTAAATATGGATTAAGTCATCAATTGGAATGGGATAAAGCTTTAGGAGCGTAATTCGA
>NZ_DATNPA010000091.1:0-5256 GCF_036703385.1 Allocoleopsis sp.
CTCTGAAGTCGTGATCGAATCAGATTCCAATTTGGGTTCGATTGTCCTGCGGGACTCAGCCAGTCAAAAAGTGCCATTGCTTTTAGGCGATGCGATCCAGTAATTGGCGGCGTTTTTGCTCAAATTCATACTCGGACATTAGTCCATCTTGGCGTAGTCTATCAAGTTCTCTGAGGGCATCTGCGATCGCTCCCACTTGTGCAGGATCAACCGCCGTCGGTTGATTCGCTACCGAAGACACTTCATTTATACCCAGATTGAAATTACGATCAAACTCCTGTGAACCTTGTGCCAGGTACCAAAATCCTTCAATTACACTAGCGATGTGTGGAATAGGCGTCCACCAAAGGAGCAAATACACAATGCCCCACTGTGGCTGTCCCAGATAAAATTTATGAAATCCGGCAAAAGGGACTACTATCCCACTAAATGCTAGGATTGCAGCGATTGTGCGATTTTTTGGCTTACTCAACATACTTGGTCTTATCCGTAGGGGTGGCTTGGTTATAAGGATGAGGGAGTTTATCACCCCGGTGCCGCCAATGACTCTTTCATTTTGAAAAATCTAGAGCAGGGTGGGCAATACCTACCAGACAGAAAATTGCTAAGTTGTTTTCAGATAAATCCTGACTAATCGACACAATGCTTACTGAAACTTTGATCAGTTTGCTATATCTAGTAACTCAGGTGAGGTAAGCGCTTACTCAGGATACGGTAAACCGAAGTTTGCGCAGGCTGAGTACTGCACTAAAATGTGACTAAAAGTAGCCGTTTAACCCACTCGTCAGTGAATAGTTAAGAGCAATGGGGTTTTTTGATTCCGATATTGTCCAACAAGAAGCCAAGCAGCTGTTTGAAGATTATCAATCTCTAATCCAATTGGGAGGCAGCTATGGCAAATTTGACCACGAAGGGAAAAAGATTTTTATCCAGCAGATGGAAGAGCTGATGGAGCGTTACCGCATTTTCATGAAGCGGTTCGAGTTATCGGATGACTTCATGGCGCAGATGACAGTGGAACAACTCAAGACACAGCTCGGTCAGTTTGGCATTACGCCTCAGCAAATGTTTGACCAAATGAATATGACTCTGGAACGAATGAAGTCAGAGCTAGAGAAGCAACCTTAAGAGGCAATCAAACCTTTAGCAAGCCGTCATTCTTGCGTAACGACTATTCGTTGTAGTTCAGGGACGCTTCTCCTAAACAGTAGCTTTGGCGCTAGCTTCTACGGAGTCATTCGACCTAAGCTTTCACAGTTATTTTGTCTGACCTAGCAGCGATCGCAAGCTCATTACAGACCTTCTAAGAGTCAACGTAAGCCTAGCCGATGCGGAGTGCGTAAACAACTTAGCCAAGCGCGTTTGCTTAACCAAGCGGTTATGAAAAAGCAAGGCAACTGGATTATAAGCTGTGTAACCTTGGCTCTGTTACAACTACACTCAAAGATATCTGGCCTTGAACCCAAAAAACTGACAGCGGACTGTTAAAACCCACAAGCCATCTAGGGGTGATTAAACTTAGAAGGCGATGGAAAGTTCTGTACTGGCTCGTTCTTCAACGCCTTAAGCATAAAGTTGCGCCAGATTGGTGCAGCATATTGACCTCCCGTTGCTCCACCCCCAATAGGTCTGTTGTTATCATTGCCAATCCAAACAGCGGCTGCTAACTGCGGTGTATAGCCGACAAACCAGACATCTCGCTCCGATGAGGTCGTACCCGTCTTACCCGCTGCTGGTCGTCCGATTTGTGCTGCTTTTCCAGTGCCACCATTAATCACGCCTTGTAGCACGTTTGTCAGAGAAGCGGTCGCCCAAGGATCGAGTACCAATCTAGGTTTAGGTGTGTTGTCTAGCAAGACATTCCCCGTACTATCGGTAACTCGGACAATAATTGTTGTGTCAGAATACCAACCATTACTGGCAAAGGTAGCATAAGCGCCAGCCATTTCCAACGGCGTCAACCCAATTGCACCCAGAGGTAAGGAGGTCACTGGCTCCATCGGACTCTTAATTCCTAGCGTCCGACAGGTTTCAATTACCTTATCCAAGCCGACAGCCCTCCCGATTTTTACGGCTGGAACATTGAGTGACTGACTCAAGGCAGTACGAACAGTTACAGCACCTGAATAACCCCCGCCGTAATTTCGAGGAGAGTACCAGCCGCTGCCATCCCGATAGCTAACAGGACTATCCATGATAGTGGATGAAGGCCCATACTTCCCGGTGGCAAAGGCTGTGTAATAAACAAAGGGCTTAAAAGCAGACCCAGGTTGCCGTCGGGATTGGCTCGCTCGGTTAAACTGACTTCTCTTGTAGCTGACTCCGCCTACAAGGGCTTTGACAAAATGTGTTCGAGGATCAACGGCTGCTAGCGCTACTTGCCCAGCATTAAGCCCACGGTATTGCACGTTAGCATGGGAACGCGTTACAGTCTCTTCCGCCATCTCCTGAAAGTTAGTGTCAATCGTGGTCTGGACTCGCATCCCGCCTTTTAGGACAGCATCGCGCCCAAATCGCTCATTCAATTCACTAACAACCGCTTCTGTAATGTAAGGCAGTTTACTCGTTCGCCAAGACGTAAGCTTGCCTATATTCATCTTTTGCTTACGAGCTGCTTCGGCTTCAGCTGCTGTAATCCATCCCAAGTCTTCCATCCGCTTTAAAACAACGGCCTGTCGCTCTTTGGCTACCTTGAGGTTTACAAAAGGACTGTATTCTTCCGGAGACTGAATCAATCCCGCGAGCATGGCTGACTCTGCCAAGTTTAGTTTATCGGCAGACTTAGAAAAATAGCTTTCGGCGGCGGTTTGAACCCCATAGTTGTTATGACCCCAATAGATTTGATTGAGGTACATTTCCAAAATCTGGTCTTTTGTGAAGATTTGCTCAAGTCGGATAGCCATCACCGCCTCGGCAATTTTGCGGCTAAACTTACGCTCTGGCTTGAGAAATAAGTTTTTCACCAGCTGCATCGTTAGGGTTGAGCCGCCCTCAACCACTGTATTCTTCTCCCAGTTGATTAAGAGCGCCCGCCCTACACTATTGGGGTTAATCCCATGATGTACATAAAAGTGGCTGTCTTCCATCGCGAGTACGGCTCGCTTGAGTATGGGGCTGATTTGGTCTAATTTGACAACTTCGCGGTTGGCTTCACCGTGGAGACTGGCGAGTTCCTTACCCTTAATGTCATAGATATAAGTCGTTTCTGAGGGCACATAACCCCTTAGGACTCGGACATCTGGGAGATTGCGAAAGCTAGTCGCCAAGCCAACCAACCCACCAGCAACGACTGAGCTCGTTAGCATTGTGATGCCGAGGATGGTTCCACCTGCTACCTGAGCGACTCCTTGTACAAACTGTAAAGCGGATGATGAGCCACTTTTGGTATCTTGTTTCTGTTGAACAGTGCTAGATGACACGGCGATTTCACTTCCTCACTCAAAAAATACTGAACGCACAAGCGAAAGCAACTTTGTATCAATACTTTCTATAGATAATTACAGATATTTATAGCAATAGCAGGATGACAGAGAAGCTGGATGGTCAAAAAAATGTCTTAACAAGGGTAACACTATGTTGCTGAGTCAGCCGTAAGCAGCCTTAGGAGCAAGAGTGATGAGAGCGCTGTTCCAAGCAATGGCGGTAATGGCGCAAAGCGCTTGAATCAAGCGGCTCACGGCAGTAAGCTGAGGAACATTGACTGTATTAAGCTTGAGCATCACTGTTGTGTATTCTGAAAAAAAAGTCATAGGGTAACAGCTGCCAAAGCGTCGGCGAAAAGTCAGCATTGCTTCATCATAGTCGGTACATCCTGAGATAATGGTTAACGGCTTGACTCATGGCTGTTGGGGATTTCGAGAAAAATATGTTATCTTGCTGCCTTGCCTTTGTATACCCAACGAGAAATTTCAACAAGCTGCTATATCTCGCTATTCAATCCTTAAAGATGTTCCAGACGAATGTCAAATCTTGAATCCGTTACTCCCGAAGAGCTCGCTTGGCTCTATCGAGGCATTAGTGAAATCTTTCCGAACCAACCCGATTCTCAAGATGTTAATGAAAATTTAGTTGAGCGTTTAAGGCAAACAGACCGTCCCTTACGGGTGAAGTTGGGAATTGACCCAACGGGGACAGATATCCACCTTGGTCATAGTATCCCAGTCCGAAAGTTGCGGGCTTTCCAGGATGCGGGTCATACCGCTGTCCTGATTATTGGGGATTTTACCGCAAGGATTGGTGACCCGACCGGCAAATCCGAGGTACGTCGTCAGCTTTCTGTGGATGAGGTGAAGCAAAATGCTCAAACTTACCTGGAGCAGGTACGCCCTATTTTGGACTTTGAGACACCGGGACGGCTAGAAATTCGTTACAACTCGGAGTGGCTAGAACCGTTAGGGTTGTCAAAAATTCTAGAGTTGTTAGCCACCATGACTGTAGGGCAGATGCTGGCGAAGGAGGGCTTTGCCGATCGCTACAAGCAAGAAAACCCAATTTACCTCCATGAATTCCTCTATCCTTTGATGCAAGGCTATGATTCGGTGGCGGTTAAGGCTGATGTTGAATTGGGGGGAACTGACCAAAAATTTAATATTGCCGTTGGACGAGATTTGCAGCGCCATTTTGGTCAGACACCTCAGTTTGGGTTGCTGATGCCGATTTTAATCGGGACGGATGGAGTTCAGAAGATGTCAAAGTCGCTGAACAACTACGTTGGCTTAAGGGAAGACCCCCTGACAATGTATCAAAAGCTGGAAGGTACAAAGGATAATCGGCTGGAAGAGTATTTTGAGCTGTTAACCGATTTAGCCCTTGACGAATTACCGACCAATCCACGCGATCGCCAACAACTTTTGGCTGAGACGATTGTTGCCCAGTATCACGGCAAGCAAGCGGCAGATGAAGCGAAAAAGGGTGGTGCCATTCCGGAATTTTCTCTAGCTTCCGTGCAGTTCCCTGCCAAGTTGTTCTACGTCCTCAATGCCAGTGGGCTGTGCCAATCGAGTGGAGAGGCACGGCGACAGATTCAAAATGGAGGCGTGAAGTTAGAGGGAGATCGCATCTCTGAGATTGACCTCACCTTTGATTCCCCAGAAGCCTTAAACGGCAAAGTTTTACAAGTTGGGAAAAAGAAATTTGTCCGTCTAGTACCATAAAGGGGTTGCAGGTTGGCAGGTTAGAAGGTTAGTCGGTTGACAGATGAGCAAGTTAGAACGTTATCTTCTCAACCTTCAACCTCAAAACCTTCAACCTCAAAAC
>NZ_DATNPA010000092.1:0-26783 GCF_036703385.1 Allocoleopsis sp.
CAGGGTTTCTCTCGGTAAAATTAAAAACCTTTTTCAACCCATCACTTCATCTATTGGTTAATGACTTTCTCGTGGATCAAGAGCGTCGCGTAACCCATCTCCCAAAAGGTTAAAGGCTAGAACAATCAGGGTAATCATTAAACCAGGAAAGAGTATCGTCCAAGGGGCAGAGAGCGAATAGCCATTTTTAAAGGAATCCGATAGCATGGTGCCTAACTCTGGAGTAGGAGGTTTCGCTCCTAAACCCAAAAACCCTAAACCCGCTGCTTCCAAAGTCGCTGTTCCAATGGATAGAGTTGCCTGTACCACGATGGGTGCAAGGCTAGCGGGTAAGATATGGCGGAAAATGATGCGTGCTGGTGTCGCCCCAAACGCTATCACGGCTTGGACAAACTCTTGCTCACGCAGGGATAACACCATGCTGCGCGTCAGCCGGATAAAAATTGGAACTTGCACGACACCTACTGCAATCATCACACTGGGTAAACTAGGGCCAGTGATGGTAACGACTGCGATCGCTAATAAAATTGAAGGAAAGGCTAAGAGGATATCCGTCAGCCAACCAATTCCAGTCTCTAGCCATCCTCGGAAGTATCCAGCAACTAATCCTAGCAACACACCCATCGTTAATCCCAGCAGCACCGAGACTAAACCCACAGATAGCGAGGTGCGTAGCCCATACCATACCAGTATCAACACATCTCGCCCAAGACCATCCGTACCAAACCAATGTTGAGCGCTGGGCGGTTTCAGCCGTGTTAGGTAGTTTCGGTCTGTCGAGGGGTCGTAGGGGTGCAAAACTGGAGCGAGTAACGCCAGGAGTATAATCGCGATCGCGAGGAACAAACCAATCTTTCCCGACGTGGATTGCAAAAACCGCCCAAGTGCATTTCGAGCATTTGCACTCCAAGCCTTTAGCGTGATTGTCATCGATACTGAATCCTGGGGTCTAAAAAGGCATAGGAAAGATCAACCAAGAGATTAATCAGGACGAAGCTAATCGATACAAAAATGACCCCACCCTGCACTACTGGATAATCACGATTAAGAATACCATCGTAAATCCAGGAGCCAATTCCAGGCCAAGAAAAAATGGTTTCCGTCAGTATTGCCCCACTTAAAAGCGTCCCGAACTGCAAGCCAATAATCGTTACCACGGGCAAGAGAGCATTTTTTAAAGCGTGCCTAAAAATTACCCAGCGTTCTAAAACTCCCTTTGCCCTTGCGGTGCGGATGTAATCTTGTGATAGCACTTCGAGCATGGCACTGCGAGTAATTCGGGCAATTATTGCTAGGGGGATTGTACTTAAAGTTAACGCTGGCAAAATCAAGTGAGCAAGGACATCTTTCAGCGCATTCCAGTTCAACTGGAGTAACGCATCTAAAACATAAAAGCCAGTCATCGGCTTGAAGGCTAACGCCGCCTCCTGACTAATACGTAAACCAGGGGGAAGCCATTGTAGATTGACGGCAAAGAGGTAAATCAGGAGCAATCCTAACCAAAATACGGGCATAGAAACACCAAGCAAAGAACCGCTCATCGTGAGGTTATCCACGGCACTATTTTTGCGCACGGCTGCTACCACTCCTGCCGGAATTCCCAGAATGAGTGCAATCAACATGGCAGCAACCGATAGTTCAAAGGTAGCAGGCCAGCGAGTCGCTATCTCTTGAATAATCGAAGCGCCACTCATCAGGCTATTGCCAAGGTTGAAGCGTAGCAGATTACCCAAAAACAGAAAGTACTGTAGTGGCAATGGTTTGTTTAAACCTAACTGCTCTCGGATTGCCTCCACTGTTTCAGGCGTGGCTCGTTCCCCTGCTAATATCTGCGCTGGGTCACCTGGAATTAAGTGGAGGAGGATGAAAACTAACAGCGTAATCCCCAAGAGGACGGGGATTAAGTTAAGCAGGCGTTTGAGGATATATCGACCCATGTCAATTGGAGAGCGTATTTATTAAGAAAAAGTAAAAGCACTGCCTTGACAGACACATTATAAATACGCTTGGAGTCAGAATGCGTTGCGTTAGCCTAAACTCCAGTAAACCACAGCATATATCCTAGGGGGAATGTCATAAACCACAACAGTCTACCTAGGAACGAGTTGAGATTGGTAAATTGTTTGAGGATGCCAATCTTCAAATAAAAACAGTAGCGGCTATAGTTAATAGCATTGCGAATGAAAAACGAGGGAGAGAACTGAAAATAATCTATATCGGTATCTAGAATACTCTTAGACATCAAAATGAAACCAAACGGATTTTTGCGAACCCAATTCGATTTAGTTAGCTGGTCTGCTCCACTATCGACATAGTAAATTCGTAAGCATTCGTTCACACATCTGATTTTGTATTTTTTGGCGACCCTGGACCAGACAATCATTTCTGCAACATATAAATTCTGCCCAATGACCTCTGGAAATGGAAATTGTCGAAGTATATCTGTCCGTTGAAACCCCCATTTTTCTCCCCTTATTTTAAGGCGATAACGCATTTCACAAAAATTAGTATCCGTAGGAGTAGAAGGATAATAACTGCCAATCAAGTTGCCATTTTGGTCTTGGCACGGACACTCTACACCAAAAAAATTATCCTGTTCACCTTTGGAAATGCTATCCCAATAATATTTGAAAGAAGCCAAGGCTTCAGCCACACAAGAATCATCTGAATCTAAGCAAATAAAAAATTGGCCTTTAGCTTCTTTGGCGGCTAAATTATAAGCCATATGTTTACCTTTATTGTTTTGGTAAATATAGCGGATGGGAAACTGAGCTTCTTTTTGCCACTGCTCCACTAAACCAGGAGTATTGTCGATTGAACCATTATCAACAATCAGCCACTCAAAATCACGATAAGTCTGTCTTTGGAGACTTTCGTAAACACGAGATAAGGTGTGTGCCCGGTTGTGGGTAGGAGTAAAAACTGTAAATGTGTAATGGTAGCCGGAGTCTGTACTTACAGGCTGATGCTCTGGCTCTACCATCGCCGTGTGTACCGCCGCACCGATGTTCCTAACAACTCCGTGACCTGGAATCATTAACGCAACTTTTTTCATTGTTCATTTCGGCAACCCTAATGCTTGTAAAAATACCGTTGCTTTAAACCTAAGAGTTAGCTTTTGCTGAATCTTGTCCGTATTTTTATACGATTACAAAATATAGAAGACTGATATTTGTAAATAATTATTAATGATTAAACAATTTAACCTATGAACTAGAGAGCTTTTTGGCAATAAATTCAGTTGAAACTTTACACTCCATTAGTAAGGTTAATGCAACTTAAAAGATTAATGAATGAATGATTCCTTTGATGCCCTAAAAATATAAATAAACCTTATGTATTAAGAGTGGGTTTGTATACAGCTTTACTTCATAAAATCTTGATAGAATTAGTGAAGTAAACTTTGAGTTATAATGCATTGTTTGGTGTGAGTTATATCTTTAAAAATCAGGTAATAGCAATTACCAAGATTGGGAGGCTCCCGGCACAAAGAACACCCTTCACAGCAGGACTTTATACCTCGCTACAAACTCCGGAGATATTAGGGTTCTATTCCTGGACATCATAATCAGGACTTGTTAACTTCCCCTAGTGGTTCAGTCCCTAGAGGGCTGGGTGTCCAACCCTTTACCGTCTTACGCTTAGCTAACAAGGGCTTAGTATGGACAATAGGCAGACGAACCGCTTCCTTTTCGAGAATTTCATCAATCTGCTGATAGATTTTGATTCGCGCTGCCTTGTCTTGAGTGGCGCGAGCCTGATCTAAGAGTTTGAACAGTTGCTCATTTTTCCAGTTACCCAAATCAGCCGTGGCACCGGGGCCGAAGTGAGGATAGTAAAAGCTATCTGGGTCGCCATAGTCCCCGCTCCAACCCAGCATAAAGGCTTGGAAACCGGGTGATTTGTTGCGATCGCTAAGATAGGCCGCCCAGTCTTTGGTTTGCAGGTTGACTTTAATCCCGATCGCACTTAATTCAGCAGCAAAGGCTTCAGCAATCGGCTTGGGTGTAGGGAAGTAGGGGCGACTGACGGGCATATACCAGAGTTGAAGCTCAAAGCCATTGGGATAACCTGCTTTGGCGAGAGTTTGCTGGGCTTGTTGGGGATTGTAAGGATAGCCAGTGGCTTTCTGGGATTCATACTCTTTGAACAAGGGAGGGGTAAAGTGAGGCGTATTTTCACCTAAATCTCCCCAAAACGCTTTGACGATTTCTTGTTTGTTCAGGGCTTGAGCGATCGCTTGACGAACTTCGGGTTTCTTGAGGGGCTCGTAACTAGGATTGAGCGCCAGGTAGCCGACGTTAAAGGAAGGACGAAAGACAGCCTCTATATTTGGGTCTCTTTGCACTTCTGCCAGCTGATCCGGAGTAAGGTCTACCGTTAAGTCGATGACTCCGGCTCGCAGTTGCACTAAACGAGCGGCGGGATCGGTAATGAAGCGAATGATCAACTGCTCGGATTTGGGCAAGCCTTGCTTCCAATAATTTGGGTTCTTGGCGAGGACGATGCGATCGCCAGTACGCCATTCTCTAAACATAAACGGGCCAGTTCCTACAGCAAAGGCGGCGGGAGTGCCATAACTAGCTTGGGCTTTTTTAATCGCTGTTGGGCTAGCAATACCAAAGTAGCCCGATGCGATCGCGGTTGGGAAGATGGTGAAGGGCTGTTTGAGCACAAACTTAATCGTATCCTTCCCCTCGACCACAACATCTTGGAGTAGCGATTCTGGGCTGCCCTTAAAGCCACCGAACAGATTTTGCCATATAGCGTAAGTCTTCCCGGCATTGCGGTAGCCATACTCGCTTTTCGGGTTCCACCAGCGATCCACATTGAATCTTACGGCTTCAGCGTCGAAGTCCGTACCATCGTGAAACTTTACCCCCGATCGCAACTTGAACGTCCAGACTTTGCCGCCCTCCGCAGACTTCCACTCGGTGGCTAAAGCCGGTTCCAAATCGGTGGTACCGGGCTTGAATTGAATTAAACGATTGTAGATTTGATTTTGAACTGTTAGAGAGTTGCCGTCTTCAATATTGCCCGGTTCCAGATTAACGGGTTCTCCTCCTGCACCATAAACGAGTGAACCCGCTGACAGCGCAACTGGGCTATTAGCTGGCGACGCAGGGCTGCTAGTTGGGTTTGTAGAAGAGCGATCGCAGTTGGAAAGCAGAATTGCCAAGGCGAAAGCCACAATCGCCAAAATCACTGGCTGTATGCCCCAGGTTTGTCTTACGGATGCCCACTGACCAAGCCTCATTAAACTTACTCCTGATGATTGGTCTTCAATCCTCACCTATTTTGCCAGGGCTGGAGGCAAGACATCTCACCAATCAGCAATACTTTCGGCAGTTCACGTTGCTCCTGCTTCTCAGTCCATAGTCTAAGAAGGCAAGAGGCAGAAGGAATAATGTTTCTAAAGTAAGCCTTTTAGCCTTTTTAAAGTGGATAGTTATTTCCGCCGTGCTGGACTACTCCTCACAGACAACCGTTAACCGACAAAAAGCCATTGAATTGAAGTACAACCAGAGTATACAAAACTTAAACTTAAATCAGAAGTAAACAGCGGCTGCTTGATAAGCGAGATGAGCGAAACCAACAATCATGATATGCAACGGGACTTTGCCAGCCGCGATGAGCTGATTGCTTACGTCCGCGAACAGTTCCCAACTGCGTCAAATCGCGACGTTCACGTTAGCGAGACGGTAGGGGGGCGTAAAGCCGCAGAGGTAGCACTAAAGGAAGTAGACCCCTCGCAGTATGCCAAATCCCGCAATTTCCTGAATGGGAAAGTCACGCGGCTCTCCCCCTATATCCGTTATGGAGTTTTGAGTCTGGCAGAAGTTAGGGACTTTGCTCTTAAGAATGTACAAAACCCAAATGACGCCGAAAAATTAATTCAGGAACTCGGTTGGCGGGACTACTGGCAACGGCTCTATGCCGAGAAAGGGGATGGCATTTGGAAAGACCAGGAGGAATACAAAACAGGCTACGCTGCCGAGGTATATGCAACCCAGTTACCGGCTGACGTGGAACAGGGAACCACTGGAATGGTTTGTATCGACAGCTTCAGCCACGAATTACGAGAGACAGGTTACCTGCACAACCACACACGGATGTGGTTAGCGGCTTACCTCGTGCATTGGCGGCATGTCCGTTGGCAAGTGGGTGCGAGGTGGTTTCTAGAACATCTCCTGGATGGTGACCCAGCGAGTAATAATCTCTCCTGGCAGTGGGTGGCGAGTACATTCAGCCATAAGCCTTATTTCTTCAATCGGGAGAATCTGGAAAAGTATACAAATTGTGCTTATTGTCAAGTTTGTCCACTCTATGGCAAGTGTGACTTTGAGGGAAGTTATGAGCAGTTGGAACAACGGCTGTTTCCCCAGGCGGAGTCAATCGATAAGAGGGATGGGAGTCGGAGTTTTGAGCGCCCGAAAAAGCGACGCAGGTAGGTGAGGGAAGTTGGACGAACCACTTCAGGCACACAGAACACAGAGAGGAGGGAAGAAGGAGACGATGAAAAAGCCAATTGTTTGGATACATGGGGACTGTTTGAGTCCCAAGAATCCAGCGCTGCAAGAATATCCGGATGCTCCGGCAATTTGGGTGTGGGATGATGCTCTGTTGGAGGAATGGAAGATTAGTTTAAAGCGAATTGTCTTTATTTATGAGTGTTTGTTGGAGTTACCTGTGACGATTCGGCGGGGTGATGTAGCAGCGGAAGTGGTTGCTTTTGCTCAGGAACACGGCGCGGACGGGGTGGTGACAACGGCAAGTCCGAGTCCTCGGTTTGAGATGATTTGCAACGCCATTGAAGATACCTCATCTTTGGAGGTAGAAGTGTGGTTGCCTGAAGCGTTTGTGAACTACGACGGCTATATTGACCTCAAGCGCTTCTCTCGCTATTGGCGTGTAGCACAACAGCATGTTTTTAAGTAACTGCTTACAGCAAAAACTAAGCGAGGAAATTTAAATATTTATGAGCTAACGGTTAACCAAAGATTCTACTTGAGAGGTCACCTGAGATGCTCCAGGTTGCTCCTCTGGCCTTCTGGTATACCACCAGGCCCAAGCAATGAAAACAGCCTGAAAGGGTAACCTGAACCAATACAGCAAAGGATGATGAGGAATACCCTCAATGGGAATGCTATGAATCGCCTGGTAGATGTTAGCTGGAAATACAGCAATGAACAGTGCAATAAGTCCCCAAGCTGCCGCAACACTAACTAACGGAATGAGTAAACCAATGCCCCCCAAAATCTCAAAGAAGCCGCTGATGTAAACCATCGCAAAGCGATCGCCAAATTGAGGCGGGACAATTGAGGCATATTCTATCGGTTTGACAAAGTGTGTAATTCCCACCACGATGATGGACACCGAAAGAATAACTCGAAAAATTTCCTTGAGGCGAGGAGGTGTATTGGGGTTTGAAGTCATAGCCTATATATTCAGTAGAACTCATCTTCACAGTATCAACTGATGATTTAGGTCTACTTCTACCAAAAAGGAGAGGCTAAGCAGTTCTTACTGAAGCACAGGTGTACTGCGCTTCAGTGACAATACTTCCCTGATATGTTAGGAACTCATAACAAAAAATGGTTTCTATGCTCCACCGCTGTTGGAAATCGTTACAATAAGCCATTGTGTCTGATCTGAATTTCGCAAGTTAGGCAACTCTTTATGACCGGGCACAACAAAATCTGGCATCCCTAACTAGGTAGATCTTGTAGAAATCAGAAGGAAGTTTGGAATGGATTGCCGCCATATTCAATTTTGCGATCGCAAGTCTCAAATCGACTATCACCAACTTCAGGCACTATTTCGCCTGGGGGCTTTTTGGGCAAAAGAGCGAAAAATCGAGGATTTGCAAGTAGCGATCGCCAACAGCGAACCGGTTATCAGCATTTGGGATAGTGAGCGGTTAATTGGATTTTCACGGGCAACCTCAGATGGTATTTACCGTGCCACAATTTGGGATGTTGTGATTCATCCGGACTATCGGGGCTTAGGTTTAGGGCGTAAATTAGTCGAGACAGTCCTCTCCCATCCCCGGATGAACCGGGTAGAGCGAGTCTACCTGATGACTACCCATCAACAGCGTTTTTATGAGCGCATTGGCTTTGAGACGAACTCCACAACTACGATGGTGCTGTATAACCAGCCCATACACCGCTCTATGCCAACGCCTGCTCTACAGGCTCAGGAATAGCTAGAGGCATAGAACATTGAAGCCGACTGAAGTTTTCGCCTGAGGTCGCTCCGCTTTCTTCATCCGAAACGGGTACAACTTCCAGCTGTCCTTGCATCACTTTGACCAAGGTCTGAGCCATCAATAAGGTAAGCCCCGGTGAAAGTTCAGAGGTTTGAGCCGGTTGCTCCTGTGCCTCAGGAGTCGTAGAGAGTAAATCAACGACTTCACTCCAGGCACTCGTTGGAGTTTGGACATCAATCCAGATCAGAACTTGCTGAGACTCTGGGAAGCTAGAGCCGGAAATCTTAATACTTCCTTCCTTGCGCTCTGTCAGCTGCATAATGGCTGTATCCACGATCGCTAGGAGTACCTGCCGAAAACGACGAGGGTCTGCTAAAACATAGATTTCTGGGTCAGGAGGAACGATTTCAAACTGGAGATTGCTATTAGCCGCTTGCATGTGGGTGAGACTGAGAAGATCGTCAAAAACCTGCGTTAGCGGTAAGGGGTGAATGTCCAAGCGATTGGTTCCGTGTTCAATCTTCGACACGGTAATCACCTCATCCAAAATTTTCACCATCTTTAAGGCAGAGGTGTTGGCTTGCGCGACGAATTCTCGTGCCTCCTCTGGAGAATCACACAAATCCGACAAAATCAGTTGATGCATACCGATTAAACTGCTCAGAGGCGATCGCAATTCGTGAGCCGTTCGTGCTAAAAATCCACCTTTAAACTGGCTCATTTCCTTCGCCATTTCGTAAGCCAGTTGGGTTTGCTTCAGTTCTTCCTTCAGAGGTTCGATATCAGCAGAGAGAGGCTTTGACTCATCTTGAGAAGGCTCAATCTCAGCGGAGAGAGGCTTTGACTCCTCTTGAGGAGGCTCAATCTCAGCGGAGAGAGGCTTTTGTTCCTCCAAAGCAGGCTCGATATCTTTTTTGGGAGGCTGGAGAGCGTCCGTGTGTGTCCTTTGAGGTAAAGATGTGGTTGCAACCACGGGTTGCTTGGAAGAGCCAGCCATGCGGCTCCCCACAAATCCCAACCCAACGCCCAATAGCAAAAACAATAGCTCCATTACGCCTATGCCTCTAAACAAAAATTCAATATAAACTTTGTCCTGCCCTGCTGAACAGTCAAATCTTCTCAAGCATAGCGAGTTTTTTAGAGTTCCTAGAGAAGGTTTAGGCTGGGTATAGATTAGGAATATTAACGCTTTGCGCCCTCTACTTGAATGGCTCCTTGGCGTAAAATCTTCCAGCCGCTACTAGTCCACTTGGCAACCGTAGAAGGAACCCCCGTATTTATGAATTGATCGGCCTCCAATTCAGTGTTCTCAAGGGTTAAAACCCCAGGAAAATAAGTCTCTATTTCTGCCATCGTTTGCAAGGGTGGCTCACCTGAGCGATTAGCACTGGTGGTTGCCAAAGGCCCAGTTTGGGACAAAATAGCGATCGCAATTCTAGAGTTGGGTACTCGTATCCCGATGGTTGTGGGGTCAGTAGGGTTCATGGCAGCCGGAACCTGAGCAGAGGCAGGCAATACTAATGTCAGTGCTCCAGGCCAGTATTTTTGAGCAACTTGCTGCCAAATCTCCATTTCGGTAGCCGTGCCTTTCACAAAGGGCCAAACAGAGGCCGGAAATGCCCCCATCAAAATCAAGGGTTTCTCTTGACTCCTCTGCTTGGCCGCAAATATTAACTCTGAGCAGTCAGGTCGCACAGCTAGGGCTGGTACCGTATCTGTAGGAAAGCTGACTAGCTGGCCTGTACGTGCGCCAGCTATCAAGGCAGACATTGAAACTTGAGTCATTCGTGTAAGGGTTGAAAGTTGAAGGTTGAAAAGTTAAAGGTTTTTAAGGATTAAAAGTGGATTGTCTAGAAGATATAGCAAAAGGCAGAAGGCAGGAGGCAGAAGGCAGAAGGTTTTTTACTGGTACGTGGTCGTTTTAGCCGTTCAATCTGTCCTAAGCTTTTTATGGCGACAGCTATAACCTTAAACCTGGAACCTGTAACTGCATTACAACATTCCAACCTTCAACATTCCAACCTTCAACCAACATTCCAACCTTCAACCTTCAACCCCCTCACTCCGATAAGCCAGAGCAAAGCGGTCAATACCGGCTAAATCGGGAACTATCTGAATATGGCAGTAACTGCCTTGCTGCTGTAACAACTGAGTGACTGTGTCGGCTTGTCCCGCCATCATTTCAATCAGCCAGACTCCACCTGGACGCAGATAGTTGGGAGAGGTTTCGATCAGGTGCCGGATGCAGTCAAAACCATCACTGCCACCATCTAGGGCAAGATGGGGTTCATGATTACGGACTTCCGGTTGTAGTTGTTGTACCAACTTACTGGGGATATAGGGAGGATTTGCCACCAAACCGCTGAATTGGCCTTGAAGCGCGTATAAAGGTTCCCACCAAGACCCGTGATAAAACTGAATTCGCTGGGTAAAGCCTAGCTGTTGAGCATTCTGCTGTGCAATGGCTAGGGCATCAGCGCTATAGTCCACTGCGTGAATTGAGGCAGCCGGGAAAACCTCTGCTAGTCCAATGGCAATTGCGCCACTACCGGTTCCTAAATCTGCCCAGTGCCCTGATGGCAAATTGGGGGTTGGGCTGTTTTTGACCGCTTGCACTGCCAAATCAATCAGGTACTCGGTTTCTGGGCGGGGAATCAGAACGGCTGGAGAAACGTTCACCCGAAAATGACGCCAGGAAGTCACTCCAGCCAGGTACTGAATCGGAAAGCGCTCATGAAGACGGCGATGCCACAGTTGGGATAGTACCGACAAAGGATAGGGCAATTTGATTTGCGATCGCTCCTTGAAAGACTCCAATCGCAGCGTCAGGGAGTCAAGTCCCGCCACTTCGGTAAGAAGCCAGTCTACTTCAGCCGTTGGGACACCCAACTCTAGCGCTGACTTACGGGCATTCTGACGCCATTGCCAGAGCACCAGCCCTGAGACCACTGACCCTTCCTCGTCAGTGTTATTCCTTCCCAAGCCTTGCCTCCTTGCTGCAAAGGTTGCTTGTACCTTATCGCCGTGGTTGGCCTCCTTGGGGCGCATTTTGCCCAGAAGGAGCGGCTGGTAGGGTGCGTAAAAAGGAGATCGCTTCCTGGGATGGCACAATTACGATGTTATTAAGATCCTGATCGTTCTTGGTCTGTAAGGTGTAGATGACACCCTCAAGAGGGACGGCTTCTACTTTCACCGTGGAGGCCATGTCAGGTTTCTGCTGTTTGAAGCGGTCTACCATCCCCTGCAATTGCTCTTTGTCAAAGAAGAAGGGAATAACCGACTTCCCATTTTCTTGAATCGTTAGGTATCCGTTTTGTGCACCCCCTCTCGCTACAAACAAGGGCGTACCCTGAAATGACTGCCCTTGTTGACCACTTGGGCCTGTAATGGCCTGTGCAGCTTGCACTTGTTGCTGTGCAGGTATGAACGCAAAGTTCAAACCATCTGGCTTATTTTGATTCTCTTGTTTCAGCTTATATATTTGCGCCAAAGACACTGGAACCACTTGCACGTTTTTGGCTACATCGGGTTTTTCTTTTTGTAACCGCTGAACGAAAGCCTGAGCATCCTTCTGACTAATAAAAACCCCTGCTACGGCTTGAGGTTTATTTTGTCCATTGGGAATCGTGGCAACGAGTGGTGCGCCTTGGGGATCGGTAACAGTAAACACAGGCACAGGTTGCAGCTTTTCCATTATCTGCTGCTCTGGTAATGCCACTGCCTTTAGATTTTCTGTGCCAAAGGAAGCGAGTAGTGCCGTTCCTACGAGACCTAGTGTTGCGCTCCAGCGAACCAATGATTTCATTGCAATTACCTCAGATTTTTTCCTCAAAATACTTAACCACTATTAGGATAGTACTCTTGCCTTGGGATGACTTATTGTGAGTTTAGAGTAGTAAGAGTAAATTTGCATCAAAGCTTTTTTGACTTTATCGATGCTGTCGTTTAACTTTCACCATTTATCCCAGAAATGCTCAGTAACTCGCATCATTACCCTTATGCATTGGCGAGTTTCCTGACTCCGTTCAATCTTAAATGGTTCCACACCTTATTCCTTAACCTTGGCCTGTATCAATACCCAACCCCAGCTACAACCTCCCAGGTTATCATCGAGATGCCCGCTGGCTTCAGCACTAAAATGTTCTAGCTTATAGGTATTATCCAAGAAAAACAAATACCGAAACCCTTTGATTTTTGGAGTTTCGGGACTTGAGCCTTATTAATCGGGATGACAGGATTTGAACCTGCGACATCCTGCTCCCAAAGCAGGCGCGCTACCAAGCTGCGCTACATCCCGATACCTTTTGCTAGTATAACTTGCTTTTGACTTATTATAAGCACCAGTCAAAAATTTTAGCACTTAATCTGGATACCAAAACATGCCTTTGATGCCTTCTGGGTCAGACATAAACCCCATTCTTCGATAAAAATTCACCACATGGGGGTCGGCAAACAGGGTGATGTTGCTGATATCTTCATTCCGCAGTTTTTTGATCATGTACTTCATCAGTGCCTTCCCTAGACCCTTGCTTTGAAAGTCTGGGTGAACGACTACATCCCAGATTGTGGCATTAAAAGCATGGTCAGATGTCGCCCTAGCGAAGCCAATTAGACGTTTAGTATTCCCTCGCTGTTGCCACATGGAAGTCACCAGGAAGCTATGCTGAATTGCTTTTCTAACTTTGCGCATGGGTCGCCGAGACCAGCCAACGGCATCGCAGAGTTCTTCCAATTCATAAAGGTCTATCTCCCTATCTGTGCTAAAAAAGATTCGGGATGTGTTATCGGTGCGATCGCTCGTCCCTTCCATTGCTTCCCCTTCAAACTGTGTCTGCGGAGCGGAAGCATCAGAACTGCTAAAAAAGCTTTTCCAAAAACCCATGAAGGTATGGCTGTGGCATTTTCCTACTTCTGTCCCCAAGGCGATAGCAGACTTCCTTTTCCTAGCGGATGAGATGTTCTGCTTTGGATAGAGACCAGACTTAACACTAAAAGTTTATCCCAAACTGGAGAGGTAAAACCTCTATAGGTTGGAACTTTGGCGGGAATCCACCCCGAAACATCCGTAGATGCCTGCTAGATTTACCTATACCCCTTGTTCATCAAAACCTTCCGCATGGCATAAACTTAGGGTCTGGCGATAAGTCTTATCGGACTGAATCGACGCCAAACTTCGTGAGATAGATAATAACACAACTAACAGCCCCGCTGTATCTCCCAATCCTAGAATCGGGAAAAGACTCAGGCTTGTCCTTCTTTAGGTAGACTGAGGGTACCTTCGCAGAATTTGTGAGAAATTAACCAGATACAGCAGGTTATTTCCTTAGAAGTGTCTGTGGCTGTGTCTGGCTAAAAGCTTTTGATCACAGCGATGGCTTAGGTTAACCTCATTCCTCGGTACGTGTCCTACCCCTACCCCTACTTATGGCTGCGGGTTTGAAAACATCTACACTAGAACTCCTCAAGCGCTTTAACCGGGCGTTTCCTCAGTTCTATGAGCAGTTTGTCAGTAGTGAGATCCAACTGCAAAACCTGAGGCTCGCCTATCGGCTGTACAAAACTAGGCGTGCGGTCATTGAGATCCAACCTGAAGGCTCCAAAAGTGCCTTGCATTTTGCTTACCGTAACCAATCGTTTCTCCTGAGTGACATTTTTGGCGTTCTAGCTGCTTATGGACTGACGATTCATAGTCTCAGTCTCTATGGTCAAATCAGTCCGCCGATGTTGGTCTTTATCAAGTTGGTGGTATCTCGTGGTAGCCAAGCGCTGACCAACACAACATCAGAAAATGTCTGTCGAGCCATTCGAGAGGCTTTAGCAGGGCGGTTTGAAGTAGAAGAAATGCTGGCAGTGGAGTTTAATCTCGATGCTGGTTTGGAACAAGTGGAAACAGAATTCTACGTCGATCCGGTTTTTCATCTCCCGGCACTCTTGATTGAGGCAGACAACCAGCCCGGTTTATTTTACAAAGTCATGTACGCCATCTGGCAGGAAGATTTGCTAGTGGTCAATGCGAACTTACTGGTGTGGCGCGGACGAACCCGGTTAATCCTGTACTTATTGGGACCTAACGAAAACTTGATTCCTGAATACTTAGGTCAAAAAATTGCTGAAAGCGTGCGGCAGCGGTTACTCGGTCGTCGGTTTTAGGGATGGGGATTGAAGGTTGAAGGTTGAAGGTTGAAGGTTGGCTAAATCATCTTCAATTGGCTAGTCGGCTAACTTGTTAACGTTCAACCCTGTCCCAATTCCCATTCTTCGCTAGGATGAGGATATGGCATTCATTGACATTCGGGGAGCGATTCACGCTTACGAACTTACGCCTCCCATTGCATCACCTTCTCCTGTCCTTGTTTTCATCCACGGTTGGCTTTTAAGCCGTAATTACTGGCAGCCTTTAATTGACCTGTTGGCACCGGATTATCAGTGCCTCATTTATGACTTGAGGGGTTTTGGTGATTCCCAGCCCCCAAGGGATAAAACGCAGAAAAGCTTTGAGTCTTTGGACTCGAAATTACCGACCACTGAGGCGAGCGATCGCTCTTCTTCTAGCTACACCCTATCGGCCTATGCTCAGGATTTAAATATTCTGCTGCAACAGCTGGGTATAGATCAGGCTTGGCTGATTGGTCATTCGCTAGGGGGCAGTATTGCCCTCTGGGCCGCATCGATTGCCTCGGAGCGAGTCAGGGGTGTAATCTGTGTGAATGCAGGGGGAGGCATTTACATTAAAGAAGAATTTGAGCGCTTTCGGGCTGTTGGTCAGCAACTGGTGAAACAGCGTCCCCGTTGGCTTCGTTACCTCCCCTTACTTGACTTGCTCTTGATGCGATCGCAGGTGGCGCGTCCAGTCGCACGTCGATGGGGACGCCAACGACTCATTGATTTCGTGACGGCTAACCCTGAAGCTGCCCTTAGGGCATTACTAGATTCCACTACCGAGGCCGAAGTGATTCGCTTACCTCAACTGGTGTCAAAGCTAACACAGCCCGTTTATTTCATTGCTGGTGCCAAAGATAGGGTGATGGAACCGAAGTATGTACACCATCTCGCTAGCTTTCACGCGTCATTTCAAGGCTGTAGTGAGAATGTAATTGAAATTCCTGAGTGCGGACACATGACAATGGTAGAGCAGCCAGATGCTCTGGGGACTCAAATCCGCAAGATTCTCCTGAGTCATTAGACAAGAGACCTATCTTGAAAGTCTACTTTCATCTCTCGTTATGAGCGATTAGCGTCTCGTAGAGAAGGCAATCGCATCGAGCATAGAGTAGACCTCTTGCTTGCATAGGACGGGCAAGATGCCCATTCCACAAGAGTCATCTTTTCTTGTGAGGTAGGCGTCCCGCCTGCCCCAGAACTTAATGAAAAGGAATGCTCTTTAACATGTCTAATGTCAAAGCCAAAATGCTATAAGCTTCTTCCCTTGGATAGGACAGGGTAGGTTCGGTTACCAAAAGCGTAACAGGGGAGTTTTGAGGTTGTAAGGCAGTCATATTAGCAAGAATTAAACATCTTGCATAAATAGTCATCAAAAGGGTGATAAGTTCTATGCAATGTAGGATAAATGAATCCTTGCCAAAAGTATATGTTCATTTCCGAACCTAAGGAATGAGCAGAATTCATAGACCTTGATTGTGCGAACTTCCGATGCTTTTTATTAAGTTAGGCAACAGTTGGGTAATCGTTGTCACTGCTATCTCTAGTGCAAGAAGGCAGTTCGCGTAGCGTTCTCCGTAGGAGTAGACAGGAGGCAGAGAGCAGAAGGGAAGAAAACCTGTACAGTAAGCTTTTTAAGCTTTTTCAACTGGATACTTATTTCCGCCACGCTGTACTAGATTAAGAACACTGATGAAATTCATCCTCGTTGAGGAAGGTAATGCTAAAACAAGACCCTAGAAACTATCAAATCCTATTTCTCTCACTCTTCCTGATCTTAGGGATTGGGACAAGAGACTGGACACTCCGTCCTGACTTGATTCTAGTCGTGATGCTTACCTGCCTTCTAACTCAGTGGTTAGCCGTATCTCTCTATCCAAATCCCAAAGAAAAGATTCTTAATCTATTGAGCGAGAAGGAGAAGAGGAATTGGCAAAAAAAGTTAACACTTGAAAGCCTAAATATTAAAAGTTGTACTCTGCAACCCAGTCCCCAGTCCTTAGAGGTCTATTGCCATCAACTTACACATAGCATTCAATCCTCAGTCCCTTCACTGACTCAAGAACCAATTTATCCTGAAAACGATCAGTCGGGCTTAGTCAGGTTTGCTCAAGCGACTTCACTCAAGAGTGCAATGATTACAGCCTTGAGCTTAAGTTTGTTGTTGCGGGCTGACCACTATACCACCATGATTTTTGCAGGCTCTTTAGCAATTTTAAGTAAATTTCTGTTTCAAGTTGAGCGTAAACATTTTTTTAATCCTGCTAACTTCGGTATTATTGCGGCACTAATCTTAACGAATGATGCTTGGGTTTCACCCGGACAGTGGGGGGAAGAGGGTTGGTATGCGCTGTTGTTTGCAGGCACTGGTGGCTTAGTTTTGAAACGGGTAGGTCGCTGGGACACAACGGTAGCTTTTTTGGGTGCCTATACTCTGCTAGAAGCGATTCGGAATCTTTGGCTAGGTTGGACATGGGATGTCTTTTGCCATCGCTTGATGAGTGGTTCATTGTTACTGTTTGCCCTGTTTATGGTTACCGATCCTCGCTCAATTCCGAATGCGAGAATTAGTAGAGTCATTTGGGCTGTATGCATTGCTATTCTCACATTTACTTTAAGAAATCAATTCTTCATTTCGACTGCCGTTTTCTGGGCTTTGTTTGCTCTTGCACCCTTAACAATCCTTTTGGATTGGTTCTGGTCATTTTCTAGATTTTCTTGGGCTGATAACTCCTCAACTAATGAAATGGGTTTAGTCTCTCAGCCACAAAACTAGAAGCAGTTAGCCTTAATTAAGGTATCTATTATAGCTTTAATTTATGTTATTTATTGAGCCTTTTATTGAAGATTGTATGTAGATAAGAGTGCAGATTTTTATCAAAAATTAGAGGAATTATCTATGAAAATAATTCGCATATTAACAGCAATTTTGCTGGCTGTTATTCTTAGTGTTAATTTTGTCCCCAAAGCTTGGGCATTTTGTGGCTTCTATGTAGCCAAAGCAGACAGCAAACTTTACAATCAAGCCTCTCAAGTTATCCTGGCACGGGATGGAAATCGCACAATTCTCACAATGGCGAACGACTTTCAGGGGGATGTGAAAGATTTTGCGATCATTGTGCCCGTTCCCGTTGTCATACAGCAAGAACAGGTGAACGTTGGCGACCCTAAAATTATTGAACGCCTCGATGCCTTTAGTGCACCTCGATTGGTGGAATATTTTGACCCAGATCCCTGTGAGACATACAGAGGAGGGGAAGCTGTAAACAGGCAAGGAGGGGCAACAAGGGGCTTGGACGATGAAAGGGAAAGGCAGAGTGCTTTGGGTGTTCAGGTAGAAGCCCGGTTTACCGTCGGGGAATACGACATCCTCATCCTCAGTGCTAAGGAGTCAGACGCTTTAGAAACCTGGCTCAGACAAAACGGTTACCGCATTCCACGAGGGGCTTCTGAGTTACTGCGACCATACATTCGACAGAACATGAAGTTCTTCGTTGCCAAAGTTAATCTCGAAGAATTTGATAAAACTGGCTCTCAATTTCTGCGACCCCTCCAGATGGCTTATGAATCCTCTAAATTCATGCTGCCCATTCGCTTGGGCATGATGAATGCAAGCACGGATCAGGATTTGATTGTTTATGTCTTATCGCCAAAAGGACAAGCAGAGATTACCAACTATAGAACAGTAAATGTTCCTTCCGATGCTGAGATTCCCCTGTTCGTCAAGAACGAATTTAATGACTTCTATAAGGCAATGTTTCAAACTGCCTATATTCGTGAAGGTAAAAATGTTGCCTTTCGGGAATATACCTGGGATATGAATAGCTGTGACCCTTGTTCTGCTGAGCCTTTAAATGGAGAAGAACTTAAAAAAGCAGGAGTGTTTTGGCTGACTCCGAATAGCTTGAATAATGTCTTTATTACCCGTCTCCACGTCCGCTATAGCCGCCAAAAATTTCCCGAAGATTTGACATTTCAAGAAACCTCAAATCGTCAACAGTTTCAGGGACGATATATTTTACGCCATCCCTTTACAGGAGAGATGAATTGTGAAGCGGGAAAAACCTATCAACAGTCTTTGTCGGCAAGATTTGAACAAGAGACAAAGACTTTGTCGAGGCTCACAGCATGGAAGGTTGAGGATATCCGTAAGAAAATTAATCTGGCTCAAAACCAACCTTGGTGGCGCACTATTTGGCCTTGAGGAGCATTGATAAAGAATCGAGGGGCAATCATTGATAATGACGGAATTTTACCTACCTTAAGGACGTAGCTATGAAGTTATTTCGCATATTACTACCATTACTGCTGACTTTTGTGGTGATGATTAGCTTTACTCAAAATGCTTGGGCATTTTGTGGGTTCTACGTAGCAAAAGCTGATAGCAAACTTTACAATCAAGCCTCTCAAGTTATCCTGGCACGGGATGGAAATCGCACAATTCTCACGATGGCGAACGACTTTCAGGGAGATGTGAAAGACTTTGCCATTGTTGTCCCGGTTCCTGTTGTCATACAGCAAGAGCAGGTGAACGTTGGCGACCCAAAAATTATCGAACGCCTCGATGCCTTTAGTGCACCGCGACTGGTGGAATATTTTGACCCAGACCCTTGTGCGCCTACCAGATTTGAGCGTCCTAGTGGACAGCTTTCCAACGCAGCGGTGCCACTAGCAGAAGCGCCAAGAGATAGAAGCAGTGCTTTAGGTGTCACGGTAGAAGCCCGTTTCTCTGTTGGGGAATATGACATTCTCATCTTGAGCGCCAAAGAATCTAACGGGTTAGAAACTTGGCTCAAGCAAAACGGTTACCGGATTCCCAGGGGAGCCAATCAGCTTTTGCGACCCTACATCCGGCAAAATATGAAATTCTTTGTTGCCAAAGTCAATCTGGCGGAGTTTGAAAAAGCAGGTTACCAATTTCTGCGGCCCCTGCAAATCGCTTATGAATCTCCCCGATTCATGCTACCCATTCGTCTGGGGATGATAAATGCGACGAGTGAGCAAGACTTGATTGTCTATGTATTATCGCCAAAAGGACAAGCGGAGATTACCAACTATCGCACAGTGAAGGTTCCTTCAGATTCGGAAATTCCTGTCTTTGTCAAAAATGAGTTTGGCGATTTCTACAAAGCTATGTTTCAAAATTCCTACACCGATGAAGGGAAAAAGGTAGCCTTTCTGGAATATGCGTGGGATATGGGTTCGTGCGATCCCTGTGCGGCTGACCCCCTATCCTCTGAAGAACTCAAGAAAGCAGGGGTTTTTTGGCTTACTCCAAACGTGCCTAATAATGTGTTTATTAGTCGTCTCCACATTCGCTATACCCGCGATAAGTTCCCTGAAGATTTGATGTTCCAAGAAACATCCAATCAGCAACAATTTCAAGGACGATATATCTTACGTCATCCCTTTACCGGGGAGATGGCATGTGACGCGGCTAAAGACTATCAGCGGTCTTTGAAGGAACGATTTGAGCAGGAGGCTCAGACTCTAGCTAAGTTGACTGGGTGGAAGGTTCAGGATATCCGCAAGAAAATCAATGTGGTGCAAATTCAGCCTACTCCTTGGTGGCGAGAAGTTTGGCCTTGAAAGCTTATCATGAAATCGATTAATCATTTATTAGAATAACAAAATTCCACCTATATTGAGGAGAAAAAAATGAGATTATTTCGCTACTTAATAACCTTACTGCTAGCATTTATATTCACGATTGGCTTAACTCAAAATGCCTGGGCATTTTGTGGCTTCTATGTATCAAAAGCGGACAGCAAGCTTTATAATCAGGCGTCCCAAGTAATCATTGCTCGGAATGAAAATCGCACCATTCTCACAATGGCGAATGATTTTCAGGGGGATGTGAAAGATTTTGCGATCGTTGTTCCGATGCCTGTGGTTCTTCAACAAGAACAGGTGCATGTTGGCGAACCAAAGATTCTAGAACGTCTGGATGAATTTAGTGCGCCTCGGCTAGTGGAATATTTTGACTCCGACCCTTGTGCGCCTCCTCCACCGCCCATGATGGCTGCACCCGGAAGAGCGTCAGGAAATGGAACAAGGGGTGGTTCAAGTGGAAGTGATAGCGCTTTGGGTGTTACGGTAGAAGCCCAGTTTACTGTAGGAGAATATGACATTCTCATCCTCAGCGCTAAAGAATCTAATGGGCTAGAAACCTGGCTCAAACGCAACGACTATAAACTGCCACGAGGGGCAAATCAGCTGCTACGCCCCTACATTCGGCAGAATATGAAATTCTTTGTTGCTAAAGTTAATCTTCAAGAATTTGAAAAGGCGGGCTATCAATTTCTGCGACCCCTCCAGATGGCCTACGAATCACCCAAATTCATGTTGCCCATTCGGTTAGGCATGATGAATGCGACAACGGCGCAAGACCTGATTGTTTATGTCTTATCACCAAAAGGTCAAGCCGAAGTTACCAACTATCGCACGGTGAATGTGCCTTCAGATGCTGAGATACCTGTTTTCGTAAAAAACGAGTTTGGTGATTTCTACAAGGCCATGTTCCAAAGTTCCTATACTCGTGAAGATAGAAAAGTTGCTTTTAGGGAATATGCCTGGGACATGGGGAGCTGTGACCCTTGTTCAGCTGAACCTTTGAATCAAGAAGAGCTGAAGAAAGCCGGTGTTTTTTGGCTTTCTCCAAATGCACAGAATAATGTATTTATCACCCGCCTTCATGTGCGTTATACCCGCGATAAGTTTCCTGAAGATTTAATGTTTCAAGAAACGTCTAATCGCCAACAGTTTCAGGGACGATATATCTTGCGTCATCCATTCACCGGGGAAATGAAGTGTGAGGCGGGGCGGCAATATCAACGCTTTTTGAAGGAGCGACTGGAACAGGAAGCCCAGACTTTGGCGAAGCTCACTGGCTGGGATATTAAGGATATCCGAAAGAAAACTAATGTGGCTCAAGGTCAATCTAGTTCTTGGTGGCGCAATCTTTGGCCTTAAGGAATTTTCACTTGACTGCTGGGTTTGACACAGCGTTTGGTATGGGCACGACATGTCGTGCCCATAAGGTGTGGTACATGCAACTGAAAAGTTCTATATAGCGGTGCTAGGTTGGATGCGGTACACTCTGACCTCTCTCCAAACCTCTCTCCTAGCAGGAGAGAGGCTGGGAACAATGCTTCTGGTTTTTAGGGGTTAAAAACCTAACCCCCCAGCCCCCTTCCCTGCAAGGGAAGGGGGAGAATGAGGATTAATGCGATCGCACTTTGCCATTGTCTGGGGAGAGATGCGATTGCGTTTTAGATGAAGTGAGGATGCGATCATATTATCCTATTCTTGAAATTTACTACCTTTTCCTAAACTAAAGGTGTCGTGACCACAGGTGCAATTTCCGATGATATTCCAACCAATTTACAAGAACAACTTCTCCTACAAGATGCCAAAGTTGGTAATGGTAGAGCGATTCAAGGTGGAATAGATGAGCCACTTGGGGATGCTCCTCGACTGGTAGCAAACTACGGGGGGCTTCCTGAAGATTGGTATAAAATGACAAGTAACCAAGCCTTTATAATTAATGGCTCATCAGTACAAGTGCATTGGTTTCGCAACCTTCAAACTCTTCAAGACGTTGAATTTAAATTCAAACGACAGTACCCCAAAACAGCATCTAAAAACCAATGAGGTAAGTAGATTATGAGAATTCGCTGTATCGCCAATACTGGAGCATCTCTTCCTGAGAGTTACATCGATCCGGCGCGAGGCTACAAAAAAGAAACAGAGTTTCCCATAACAGTTGGCAAAGAATATACAGTTTACGCTCTCAAAGAATGGCAGGGAAGCGTTTGGTATTATATTTGCGATGATCATTATATGTATTACCCAATGCAGACTCCTGCATCCTTATTTGAGGTAATTGACAGCCGAGTGTCTAACTATTGGCGGTTTAAGCTGTACCCTAACGGGTTGTTAAAGATAGCCTTTGAACAGTGGCTTTCTGATACTTATTTTTACGACAAACTAACGGATCAGAAAGAAGAACAAGTTTTAATTTTTGACAAAGTCAAAGAACTCATGGACGCAGAAGCTTTATCTCCTCAACTCAAGCCTGTAGCACTTGAGGAATCCCTGGCAACCTCCAACGTTTGAGAAGTGAATATATACCCTCCCAACACCCACTAACCAATTAGTAAAGTTCCATCACCCTGGTCAGTGGCAAACGCGACTGAACTCCAAGAGTGAGTGAAGAAGTATGTCCCCGGTTCAGATGATCCGCCGCTGCACAGCCAATCATCGCCGCATTATCAGTGCAGTACTTCAGGGGAGGGAAGAGAACCCGCAAGTTGTGACTCGCTGCCGCTTCTTGCATCTGCTTTCTCAAACCGCTATTAGCCGCCACACCACCCCCAACAGCAATGGTATTTAACCCATAGTTACGGGCACAAGTGATCGCACGTTTAGTGAGCGCTCTTGCCACGGTATCCTGAAAACTAGCAGCAATATCAGGTACAGGTAACTCAGACCCATCCTGCCCCAGTTTTTGCACCAACCGCAGCACAGCGGTCTTCAAGCCGCTAAAACTGGAATCATAAGGATGATAACTTCCGTTCGGGCGGGAAACCTTACCCTCTGGTAGAGGGAAGGCTTTGGGATTCCCCTCCTGTGCCAAACGATCAATGACGGGGCCACCGGGGTAACTAAGCTTCAACAACCGCGCTACTTTATCAAAGGCTTCACCCGCTGCATCATCGCGAGTCTCTCCCAATGTTTCGTAATGACCACAATCTTTAATATATATTAAGCTCGTGTGACCGCCAGAAACCAGCAAGCATAAAAAAGGTGGCTCTAATTTTGGTTCACTCAGATAAGTCGCATAAATATGACCTTCTAGGTGATGAACACCCACCAAGGGCTTGTGGTGGACAATCGCCAGGGTTTTAGCTGCCGTTAACCCCACCAACAGGGAACCGACTAAGCCTGGGGCACAGGTAGCCGCAATCCCGTCAATCGCCCCCCAGTCGAGTTGGGCTTCAACCAGGGCTTGGGCAATTGCCTGGTTAATTGTCTCCACATGACTGCGTGAGGCTACTTCCGGCACCACACCCCCATACTGACGGTGAATCGGAATTTGAGAAGCCACGACATTACTGCAACAGTGGCGATCGTTGACAACTGCTACCGAGGTTTCATCACAACTGGTTTCTATTGCTAACACGCAAGCCATTGCCCATGACCTTAATTAATAAAACTACTTTTAGTTCGTTAAACTTTACTAGGTTAACCTGTCAGAGTAAGATTGCTTGGGTGTACGCATCGTTTAATCTTCATAGTGTACACATAACTTTTTGTTACTTAACAAAAGGAAACAATTTTATGCGACGATTGTTGGCTCTAATTTTTGCCATTTCTCTGTGGTTTAGTTTTGTCACTCCAGCCTCTGCTGAGGTATCTGGACTGGTTCCTTGTAAGGAATCTAAGGCGTTTCAGCAACGGGCTAAATCTGCGAAGAATACCACCGACGATCCCAGTTCTGGGAAAAATCGGTTTGAGCGTTATTCTGAAGCTTACTGTGGCCCTGAGGGGTTACCCCACCTGATCGTAGATGGTCGCTTAAATCGGGCTGGCGACTTTCTAATTCCTAGCATTCTGTTTCTCTATATCGCTGGTTGGATTGGTTGGGTTGGTCGTGCCTATCTACAATCAATTAAAAAGGAAGCAAACCCCGAAGAAAAAGAAATCATCATCGATGTGCCCAAGGCAATCAGCTTCATGCTAACCGGTTTCACCTGGCCTCTGGCAGCCGTTGGGGAACTAACCACAGGTAAGTTGACAGCTAAGGACGAAGAGATTCCTGTCTCACCTCGCTAATTTAGATTGATTTGACGACCATTATTTAGGAGGAAGTTTATGGACGGTTTACCCAGATTCCTTTCAAGTGCCCCCGTGTTAATCATGCTTTTGTTAACGGTTACAGCGGGAATTTTGATTGAATTTAACCGCTTTTTCCCAGACCTACTTTTCCATCCCATGTCCTAACGCTTAAACGGGTTATTCTTTGAATCAAAGCTAGCCCAAGCACTTGTTTATCAGTAAACTCACACAAAAACCCTGTCCCAATTGGCCGTGGGGGCAGGGTTTCTCATACGATTTTGGATTTTGGATTTTAGATTGTGGATTGCACAAGCCTTCTGGAGGCAATACTTTCAATTTACGAGCTGTCGCATCCTCTGTTTCAATTGGAATCAATTGAATCCTTCAACGGGTTGGAGAGTTGCGATCACGCTTCTAGGTGTAGGGTGTGTTAGCGTAACATGACGCACAATGAACGCTATACATGGTACTGCGGCGTAAGTTCTAAGCAAAAATGCAGCACAAAATGCACTTCGCCAGTATGCTGGACAATGCATAATGGCTAGTGAGCGTGGAAATCAAAGGAAAATTCATGAGGCGTTTGGCACTGCTGAGTGTGTCGGATAAAACTGGGCTAATTGACTTTGCCCGTCAACTGGTTGAGGAATTTGAGTTTGATTTAATCAGCAGTGGCGGAACGGCAAAGGCGCTGCAAGAGGCGGGGTTGCCCGTCACCAAAGTTTCGGATTACACAGGGTTTCCTGAGATTTTAGGCGGCCGAGTAAAGACGTTGCATCCTCGGATTCATGGCGGCATTCTGGGGCGTCGGGACTTGCCGCAGGATCGGGCAGAGATGGAGACACACCAAATTCGTCCTATCGATTTGGTGGTTGTCAATTTGTATCCCTTTGAACAAACGATCGCACGCCCGAATGTCAGTGAATCTGAAGCGATCGAGCAGATTGACATCGGTGGCCCTGCTATGCTGCGGGCATCGGCGAAGAACTTTGCAAATCTGACCGTGTTGTGCAATCCGGGGAACTATAACGACTACCTACGGGAGTTGCGACAGAATGGGGGAGAAGCCCCGTTAAATTTTAGGAGAGTCTGCTCGCAGAGAGCATTTTGGCATACGGCTGCTTATGATCGCGCGATCGCCACCTACCTCAGTGACGACTCTCTAGAAGCCACCATTCCCGGACAACCGCTACCTCCTCCCCAATTTCTCCTGTCAGGACAGCAATTACAACCCCTGCGTTACGGAGAAAATCCTCATCAATCAGCCGCTTGGTATCAAGTTGGGGCTGTGCCAACCGGGTTTTCAGGGGCAAGTATTCTCCAAGGCAAAGAACTCAGTTACAACAACTTGGTGGATTTAGAAGCCGCACGGCGGATTATTGCCGAATTCCCTGATACCCCAGCAGCAGCAATTCTCAAACATACCAATCCCTGCGGTGTGGCGGTAGGCTCAACGTTGGTAGAAGCGTATCAAAAAGCCTTTCAAGCGGATTCTACTTCCGCGTTTGGGGGAATTGTGGCGTTGAATCAACCCATTGATGCGCCCACTGCCACAGAACTAACCAAGACATTTTTAGAATGTGTTGTGGCACCCGCTTGTGAGGAAGAAGCTCAAGAAATTTTGGCAGCTAAAGCCAAGGTGCGTGTTTTGATCTTGCCCGATTTAAACAGGGGGCCCCAGCAAACTGTGAAAGTCGTTGCGGGTGGGTTTTTGGTGCAAGCGTCTGACGATGTTGTAGAAACGCCAGAGAGTTGGCAGGTGGTTACCGAGCGGCAACCCACGCCTGACCAATTGGCAGAATTACTGTTTGCTTGGAAAGTTTGTAAGCATGTCAAATCCAATGCGATTGTTGTCACACGCGATCGCACTACCTTAGGGGTTGGTGCCGGTCAAATGAATCGTGTAGGTTCCGTGAAAATTGCTCTGGAACAAGCTGGGGAAAAAGCCCAAGGTGCTACTCTGGCTAGTGATGGATTCTTCCCCTTTGATGATTCGGTACGAACGGCGGCAGCGGCTGGCATTGTGGCGGTTGTTCAACCGGGCGGTAGTCTGCGAGACAAAGATTCGATTCAAGCGGCGAATGCACTGGGTTTAGTGATGGTACTCACTGGTGTGCGTCACTTTTTGCATTGAGCTGTTGGCTAGAGAACCGATTCATTAATGCTAGGGGCAATCTCTTCACTAAAAGCTCCGGCTGTGGTTGCCCCTCTGCCAGACAGGGATTTAGGGGTGCGATTGCCGACGCGGCGACAACCCCTACACACAAGGGCATCCCCAAAGGAGCGATCGCAATTTTTTGATATCGGGCAATCTCGGTGATTGATTTTGGGCATTTCTCCACATTCCCCTCCTGATTAGGTTATCTTAATCTAATCGCTGGGAAGACCCCCCTTATAAATAAGCTTAATGGGGCATGAGAGGAGGAAAATTTGATGCTCGCTAAAAAAGCGGCTTGGAGAAATTTGTTTGCGATCATTTTCATTCTTTTACTGATAGTTGGGCTTATCGCTGCCCTACTTTTTCTTCCTCAACCCTGGCAAGATTTTTCTTTTTCAGGCATATTTATTCTTTTTT
>NZ_DATNPA010000093.1:0-3597 GCF_036703385.1 Allocoleopsis sp.
TGCTCGATGGCACTCCTTATCGGGTTGCAGCTTCAGGCTCTATGACGACTGGCGTTCTTGCAACTCCTGCGATCGTGCCAGCCGACTCATCAGCTACACCCTCTAGGGTGGTCGTTACTTTGAAAGACGCTTTGACCGATACCTCCGGGCAAATTGTAATGCCGTCCGGCACGAGTTTGGTGTTTGAGGTTAGGGGCATTGACAGTAACGGGGTCATGAATGCTGTTGCCGTTAGTCAGCTCGATAACACCGGGATGGAAAGACCAATACCTGCTGATGCATTAGTTCTTGCGGGTGAAAGAGGGTCTCCTCTTATCGCTAAAGGCTATTTCGACGACGGCGGCACGATCGCATCGATGGATCTTTCCACGGCTGTTTTGGGAGCGCTTGGAAAGTTCGGTGAAATTCTCAATCGCCCCAGACAGCAAACTTCAAGCTCAGTTTCGGGCGGCACGGTTTCTCAAACTACCACCTCGACAACGGGCGACCCCAATATTTTAGGCGCTTTGTTGGAGGGCGGTGCTAGTCCGGTGCTCGAACAAATCATGAAGCGCAACGAGCGAGCCATTCAGGATATGCAGCAGCGTAAAAACCTGTGGTTCCTCGAAGCCGGGACGAGCGTGCAAATTGTTGTGACCCATTCGTTTGAGCTTTGAGGGCGACTATGAATTTGAGACTTGCTGTTACAACACTCTCTCTAACTGTTGCTTTGGCTGCGATTAATAATCCCGAAGCCTTTGCTCAAACAGTTCGTACCGTCTCTCTGGAACAAGCCCAAGGGCGGGAAGCTGAACCTGTGACGATTCCCCTAGCCGCTGGCACTGGGGTCAACATCAGTTTTATTAGCACGAACGCCACTATCGTTCATGCGTGGCTCGACAATCCAAGCTGGCTCACCCTTGATTCTGATGGCTGTTTGGTGTCCGCAGCAATGGCAGGAGCTAGTTCACAGCCTTCTCGGAACACTTCGGGGCGCATAGCGCGTGAAGTTACTTGCTCGGCACCTTCTTATGTCTTGCACCTTCGCCGCATTAACGATTTGAAATTTCCTGGTTTGCCAACAACAAACCATACAACTTTATCGGTAATTACTCGCAACCAGGATGGGGCGAGACAAATTAGTGTTTTTCGACTGGTTCGGGGAAATTCTACTTTTCACACTGTTGAAGTTGTTCCCAGCCAGCAACCAGCGCCATCTATTTCTATCGATCTTGCTTCCATTCAAAGAGGTCGCGAGGTAGCGATTCGGCAGAATTTGTTACGTTCCGGTGACCCGTTAGATTCAAAAATTTTGAATTTTATCAATCTTCTTGGCACTGGAACGCCCTCTAATACCGCTATGACTCGTTCTGGAGTTTCTCTTCAATTAGTCAACAAGCTGACTGAATTGGGTAGAAATTCTCTACCAACTCTTGAGCCGAGAAGAGAAACCCCTGTTTCTCCAACGCCAACTCTGACTTCCCCTACGACACCTTATATAGACGTTAACTCGGTAGCTAGAGATTAACGCTCTTGTATTCCGGCACTCTCCGGATTGCCATTTTTCCTACTACTACCCAACCGCAATAATAGACATGATTCGTCTTCGTCCATCATCTCTTTTTTACCGGGGATACTTTTTTCTTACTGGTTTAGCCTTGTCTCTGTTTCTTTCTGGATTGACGTTGTTTATCCAAGGAAAAACAGTAGCTCAAACTACCCCTCCCGCGTCACTCGTTGGTAGCCAGCAACTTTCTCAACCTACGCTTCCTACCGTTCAATATGCAGACAGTTTGTTTCCTGATTGGGAAAAAATTACTCTTGGCTCCTTTCCCGGACTTGAATCTTCTGGTCAGTTCGACCCCCAACAGCAGCCCTTACATACCCCTCCTACTTTTGAGCCTGTAAAAACTTGGAATCAAGGAGATAAACCCGTACAAGTTCTCTCTTTGGGTGACTTCACTGATTCCTTTAAATTGCAGGAATTTACGATGGAGGACGTTGCTGGAATTACGGGGATAGACGTTGATTCCATCACTTTAGATAAATTTGAACCCGTTGGATTTCAAGACGTAAAATCCCTCACCGAGGCAATTCCTTCTCTACTGGAATTCCCCATAGCTCAAGTTCCTCCCATTCGGGATCTTTTACTCCAAAACCTCGGTCCCGGTGGGTTCGATCCGAATAAAACTGTCGGTCAAACCTTGGCACAGGCTCCTCAGCTAGGGCAACTGAGAATGGCTGACTTGCCTTTAGATAAATACAAGTTACAAGATCTGCCGAACGCTAAGATTGCTCAATTCGGTGCCTTCAAAGATTGGAGCTTTGTTTCTATCGAGGGAATTCCTACCTTAGATGCCGTTCCGTTTGCCAAATTTCCACAGCCCCCAACGGGTCCCGATACTTCCCCCTCGTCATCCGGTATTGTCGATATTGCCTTTGGTGCGGCAGAAAGCGATCGCACTAGAACTATTTCTGGCAGCAACGTTGAGGGCTATAACGTTCCTTGTAAAGAGGGATGTGCTCATATCGAGCTGGCTGGCTCCGATTCGATTTTGGGCAAGGGCTGGGTCAGTGGTAAGTACCAAGAAGTTAGAGGCGGTGAGGGTGTATTGGCTCAAGTCAATAACGGTAAAGAGCCTACTGGAAGAAACCCGTTTGGTGAGGGATTTAAGGTTGTTATTTGGGATATCTCCGAGCCTCAAGGCACGGCATCTGAAGCTATGTTCTTCCGCTTTTGTAGGCGGGGAACTCCCGATTTGGGGTGTACGCCCTATTTCTTGGGTCCGATTCCTTTCATGACTTTCAAGGAAACCGGAAATATTTATTTAGGTAAGGTCGATTCTTCGTCTGGTGGTAGTGGCGCTTATTCTACTCCTACCCAAATCGCTATTTCAGAAAGGCAACAAGCTCAACAGCAGTTGAAGTCACCGAATCCCAAATCTAGTTCGGCGATTAGATCGGAAAATTCAAAATCTCAGAACTCTTCTCAATCAGCGACCGCACCAGGCACTAATTCGTTCATTCGTCCTTCAAACAACTCAACTTTATCTAGCATTCTTCCACCTACCCCGGATTGCAACAAACAAACGGGAGGTGTGGTGCTTGACGCTATGAGTCAAGCTTTATCCCAGATTGAAGGCAACTATGATTCTGTCGGTCCTTACGTGTGCGACTCTTCTAAAAATTGTGGACGTGCATTGGGTTCTCACCAATATATGTCCTACCGAACAGATGTTCGTCAGTCTATTGAGTCAAAGCCAGGTGGAGTTGATTTCCTGAAATTACTTGATAAGGGGCAACCGATTACTGGCGAACAAGCTATGCAGTATTTCTCTCCTCTCGATCAGCAGCAGCTTTTCGACCAGGATGCTCAATCCCTGATCGACAAAGCAAGTCGGGAAATCGACCCCACTACAGGTCAACCTTTTACTGGCGATCGCTTGCTCGAACGAGTGGCTCAGATGCACTTTGGCGGACAAGGCGTTCCAATTGATTCAAATGCAACGGACGTTTTTGGTAAGTATTCGGTCAAGTCCTATGGAGAGACTGCGGCTGGTAATTACAAGAACGCGATGAATAGCATGGGTTGCCGTTAGTAGTTACAGACAATAAGGG